>NZ_JAVGCZ010000008.1:0-63989 GCF_052928425.1 Glutamicibacter sp. BSL13 | reverse complement strand
ATGAACGGTTCTCGTTGGGGAATATCCATGACTAGGAAATCAGCGGCAGATGACCGGCAGTACCATGTTCGCGGAACAGCGGTACCCAGTTGCAAGAACAGGAGTACCTTCAAACCCTATTCTGCACTTCTCGGAGGCCTCGCAGTATATGCTTTCGCTCTTTTGATTTGTATGTCTCATGCTTCTAAGAGCGAGTTGAATGCCGATATAAAAAATATTGGCAACATGCATTTTATTGGTGATTCGCTCTCGGCATCGTGGTCCACGACTAAACGTTCAAAGGGATTTGTGTATAGGATATCTTCGCTTGCAAGCAGCCAACATATATCTACTTCGTTTCAAATCGAATCGGGAATTTCTGCATCATTTTTTAATCGCCACTATTCTGTCCCCATGTTCCCCGGAATCGTTATAGCGGAATTAGGAACTAATGATTTTCGACAAGGCAGCTCTGTGGATCAGTTTGAGACCGATTATAATCAGTTGATCAATGGGATCAGGCAACAAGGTGCGAGTGACTTAGTTTGTATAGGCGTATTCCAAGGGCGTTCGGATCGCCAAGAAGCGTTTGATCGAATAATTGAGGATTCATGCCTACGTTCCAACGGAGCGTTTGTATCTATTTTTGACTTATTCGACCGGCCCGGGAATCGTGGACCGGTTTCAAAGAAGTCGTGGAAGGGATTCGCTGATCTCGGGCATCCAAATGACCGAGGACACGATATTATTTATAAGAGACTCGTAGCAAAAATAGGTATCCTGTAAAATTTGTTATTGTACTGTACAAGCGGTAAATGATCATTGGAGTTCTTTTGGATGTTATGAGTTTGATTGAGAGTTATAGTGATGAGCGAGGAAATCGAATAGAGTACAGTGGCGCTCCGATCAGTGGCCCACAGGTTCATTTTCGAGGAAGCAATAATAAACTGATATTAGACTCGACAGTTAGACTAACTGCGAGTACGATTTTCCGCTTTGATTGCAATAACGCTACCATAAGAATCGGCAGGGGGCTTCATGGTTTCGCTGGTTTTCTGAGAGTCGGGGAAGATTCGGCGATTCTGATTGGTGACCATGTCACGACTTCCTCACGAGTAATTATTGGATCTGTGGAAGGCTCCACTGTCTCAATAGGTGATGATTGCATGATCTCCGGAGATGTTCAGATTCGTTCAGATGATGAACACCCTATATTTGATGTAGGAAGCGGAGCTCGTATCAATCTCTCGGAGTCAGTTCATATTGGCAATCACGTGTGGCTAGGGTGGGGCTCCCGCGTGCTAGGGGGCTCGTCTATTGGGGACGGTAGTGTCGTGGGCTTCTCCTCAATTGTTGCTGGTAGCTTCCCCAATAATTGCATTGTTGCTGGCGTCCCTGCCCGCTTGAAAAGAATGAACGTTGCATGGGAGCGGGATCACCTTACTCTAAAGGAGCCTTTTTATAAGCCCGATGCGTCAACTGTATCTAAATCGGGTTTCTGGAACCCGACAGTAACCTAAAATGTTCCCAAATTGACTTCTTGCGGACGTAGTCTCTATATCTGGGCGGCCAGCAGAAGGAACGAAATATGATGAATCAGACAGCCATCTTTATAGATGCGGGCTTCTTGCTTTCTTTGGGCGGACATAAGGCAGCTGGCACGACTCTTCGATCGGCGTTTACCATTCACTACGAAGCTCTGGTCAAAGGGCTCGTGCAAACCGTAAAGAAGAATACCGGCCTTAACAACTTGCGAGTATATTGGTACGACGCGTCCAAGGATGGACTGTTTACAGAGCAGCACAAACGCATCGGTTTTATTCCCGGTGTCAAGGTGCGCCTTGGCCGTATCTCCTATAACGGCGAGCAAAAGGGCGTGGACCTGCGTCTGGCCCTGGACCTTGTCGGCGTTGCGCGTCACGGCGCCGCATCCGTTGCGTATCTGGTTTCGGGAGACGACGATCTTGCTGAGGCGGTCGAAGAGGCACAGGATCTGGGTATGAAGGTCATCCTCCTGGGAGTGCGGCGCGACGAGAGCCGTTTGGGAGTGGCCTCAGTCGCAGAGCATTTGGCACTGACCGCAGACGCTATTGAGACCATCCCCGACCAACTATTGGACAGTTCCTTTACCAAAGTCATTGAGTGGGACGATCACCACGCTTCCGAGTCCGCGACGATCGCAGCCGCCCCCACCGAAACAGTCGCATCAGAGCCGAAGCCTGCTGCTCCCACCCCGGCGATTATGGCGCAGAGACCGAAGAACGTCAGCCAGGAGCAGGCTCGAGAGCAGATACCGGAATCAGAAGTTATCTATTCCAGCGGGGGTGAAAAGTCTGGCTTCCAGGGCAAAGCTGTGTATGAGCAAGAAGAAATGGCTGTCGCGCAGGAAATTGGTGCCAACGTTGCAAATTCCTGGCTGGCCAGCACCACGCAACTTGAATTGGTGGAGCTCATGGCCGACCGTCCCCAGCTGCCGCCCGAGATCGATCGGACGCTGCTCAAGGACTGCGCCCAGGTCATGGGGGAATGGAAAACCGACCAACAGCAGATCCGTCGGGTGTTGCGCGGAGCATTCTGGAGCTCGCTGGACAAATACACCTAAGAGCTAGACAACGTCTCTGACTCCTAAACAACCATGCAACTAAGGTAAATTACTAACGTGACTTCGCAGCAGAAACCCTATTACATCACCACCGCAATTTCGTACCCCAATGGCACGCCTCATATTGGTCATGCCTATGAAGTAGTGGCAACCGATGCCATGGCGCGTTTCAAGCGTCTGGATGGATACGACGTCTTCTTCATGACCGGCACTGATGAGCACGGCCAGAAAATGATGCAGACTGCTGAGAAGGAGGGCATCACCCCGGCCCAATTGGCTCAACGTAATTCGGATGCCTTCCAGGCGATGAATGATGAGTTGGGAATCAGTTACGACCGATTCATCCGCACCTCCGATGCGGATCATCACGCTGCAGCGCAGGAACTCTGGCGCCGTATGGAAGCCAACGGAGATATCTACCTCGATGCCTATGCGGGCTGGTATTCGGTGCGTGATGAAGCCTTCTACACCGAGGAACAAACCGAACTGCGTGAAGACGGGGTTCGCTACGCCGTTGAAACCGATACCGAGGTCACCTGGACCGAGGAGGAGTCCTACTTCTTCCGCCTCTCCAAGTACCAGGAGAAGCTGCTGAAGCTTTACGCGGAGCAGGAAGACTTCGGTGCCCCCAAGTCTCGCTTCAATGAAGTGATCCGCTTTGTTGAAGGTGGGCTCACTGATCTTTCGATCTCACGTACCACTTTCGACTGGGGCATCCCGGTTCCCGGTAATGACAAGCACGTCATGTACGTTTGGGTGGATGCGCTGACCAACTACTTGACCGGCGCCGGGTTCCCCGATGTCGAGGCCGCTTCATTCAAGAAGTTCTGGCCAGCCGATGTGCATGTCATTGGCAAGGACATTTCTCGCTTCCACGCCATCTACTGGCCTGCTTTCCTGATGTCCGCGAAGCTGGAGTTGCCGAACCGGATCATGATCCATGGCTTCCTGCATAATAACGGCGTGAAGATGTCAAAGTCACTGGGTAATACCGTCTCTCCGGATGACTTTGTCCAGCAGTACGGGCTCGATCAAGTACGCTACTTCTTCCTGCGTGAAGTCCCGTTCGGTGCCGACGGCAGCTACAACCACGAAACGATCGTTGCGAGAATCAACAGCGATCTGGCCAACAACTTCGGAAACCTGGCACAGCGGTCACTGTCCATGGTGGCCAAGAACTGTGGGGGAGTGGTGCCGAATCCAGGGGTGTTCAGCGAGGCTGACCGAGCCGAATTGGAAGCTGCTGCGGCGCTCTTGGACACCACTCGTGACTACTTCGCACGGCAGGAGTTCAGCCGCGCTCTGGAAGCGATCTGGCATGTTCTGGGCGATACCAACGCCTATTTCGCGGAACAAGAACCGTGGAAGCTGAAGAAGACCGACCCGGCCCGCATGGAGACGGTGCTTTACGTGACCCTCGAGGTGGTCCGCCAGGTCGCCATTCTGCTGCAGCCGGTACTGCCCCAAACCATGACGGCCATGCTGGATCTCCTGGCGGTGGGTAGCGGATCTGCCCGCACCTTCGAGAACTTCGATAAGGCGCTTGTTCCGGGAACCGAGTTGCCGGCACCGAGCCCCGTGTTCCCGCGGTATGAAGAGCCTAAGTAAACTCTGCAAGCTAAAGATCCAGCCCTGGCACCCTCGTCAGGGCTGGATCTTTATGGGCTGCGATTTACATTGCGTAGTGACATTACCGTCAGGGAGTAGCTACGCCGGTTTGGTAGGCGATGACGACAGCTTGAACCCGATCACGCGCTCCGAGCTTTGAGAGAATATGTCCCACATGGGTCTTCACGGTCGCTTCAGATAGGAAGAGATCTTGCGCGATTTCAGGATTCGATCGTCCGGCGGCGACCATTTCGAAAACTTCGCGCTCGCGTCGGGTTAAGGAATCAACGCGAGCCTGCAAGTTGGCATTGGGCTGCGAATTGCGTTTCAGAATCGGTGCCATGTGGTTTAGCAAGCGTCGGGTGGTGGACGGCGCGATCACGGCATCACCTCGATTCACAGTTCGAATGGACTCCAGAAGTTCTTCCGGAGGGGCATCTTTAAGCAGGAATCCACTGGCGCCGGCCTGAATGGCATTGAGTGCGTACTCGTCCATATCGAAAGTCGTCAGCACGATGACTTTCGGAGCTGCTCCCGGGTACTTTTCTCCGTGGAGAAGGTGTTCTGTGGTCTCTATGCCGTCCATCTCCGGCATTCGTACATCCATGAGGATCACGTCCGCGGTAGCCAGCAGCGTTGAGGCCAAGGCTTCCCGGCCATTGGCGGCCTCCGCGATCACTTCCATGTCGTCTTGGGAGTTGATCAGCATTCGAAAGCCGCTACGCACCAGCAGCTGGTCATCAACCAATGCGACTTTGATTTGCTCTGTATCGCCCACGTGTTTTTAGTCCTCCGAGTAAGGGATGAAAACTGAGACCTTGAAACCTCCACCCGGTTTCGGGCCGGCCGCGCATTCCCCATCGTATAGGGCGACCCGCTCGGCCATACCTCGTAACCCCTGTCCGGTACCTTCACTGGATAGGGCTCCGGCACCTCGTCCATCATCTTCAACGCTGATATCCAGGCCTCGTGTTCGCCAGGAGAGGGAAACTTCGGCGCTCGCGCTGGCCCCAGCATGCTTGACTACGTTCGTCAGAGCCTCCTGCACACAGCGGTACCCGGTCAGCTCCGCGCCAGCGGGAAGGGAACGTCGCGGCGTTCCCTGTAACGCTAAATCCACTTCCAAGCCGGTGCGCCTGACGGTACCAATCAGATCAGGGATATCTGCCAGCGTGGGCAGTGGCCGGTTATCTGCTCCCTGGCCCGTGCGGAGTACTCCGAGCAGGCGCCGCATCTCCCGCAACGACGAACGCCCCGTGTCGGCGACTGTTTTCAACGTGTCGATGGCGACCTGCGGATCCTTCGCGGCGGCATAACGTGCACCGTCAGCCTGGGTAATGATGACCGACAGTGAGTGGGCCACGATGTCATGCATTTCACGCGCAATATGGTTTCGTTCGTCGGAGGCCGCCAAGTCACGTTCGTACTGGCGTTCCAGTTCCAGCCGCTTGGCGTGGTCGCGCAGGGCATCCATTGTCAGTCTGCGTGTCCTTGCCAAGTCACCAAACGTCCAGGAGACCAGGACAATTAAGGAGAGCCCCACAAAGGATACGAAGGTGTCAAAGGAGAGGGGCTGAGCATAGGGCAGGCTGGAGAACATCCGCACAGTTGCCGCCAGCGCGCCGAAGATCCCTATGCCCAGAGTGGTCAGCGACTGCCAGCGCTTGCCGTATTTGGCCATGGTGTAGACGAGGATTGGCACTGAAAATTGCGAGGGCAAAAAGTAGTTGCCGTGCAACAGCTGCAAAAGGTGGCCGAGAACGACAACTACCGTGGCTGGCCAGGGAAAGCGTCGTCTGACAATCAGCGGCGCCGACTGCAGGAATGTAATCAGAACAACAACGGATGTTCCCACTCCGTAGACCAGGCCGAAGCTGCCGGCTACGCAGAAGAGTGTGTAGAAGGACCCGGCAATGGCGTCCACGCGATACGGGTTGTCCCGCACCCACTGATCGATGCGCCGGTGAAGACTTAAGAGTTCCAAGAAAAGGTGCCCACTCGTGATTTTCCTACTGTTCCTCTCAGGGTACTGAACAGAAGCAGAGCAGACCTCATGCCCAGGGTTGAAAATGAGAGGAGAATACAGCTGAGTTCATATAATGAGACGACTTCTCACATGTTGGATTCCTCCGGTTAGGATCTAAACATGGGAAACGTATTGAATATTGCAGTCATACCCGGGGACGGCATCGGGCCCGAGGTTGTGGCCGAAGCCGTTAAGGTTCTGAAGGTTGCCACCAACGCCAGCGCCACACAGGTTGAACTCACGGACTACGCCCTAGGAGCCGAGCACTGGCTGGCCACGGGGGAGAGCCTGAGCTCGGAAACCCTGGAGTCAATCAAGAAGCACGACGCCATCCTCTTCGGAGCCGTTGGTGCCGCGCCGGGGGATACCCGCATCCCTTCCGGGCTTATTGAACGTGAACTGCTGCTCAAGCTGCGCTTTTCCCTCGATCACTTTGTGAACTTGCGACCAGCCAGGCTGTACCCGGGGATTGAGAGCCCTCTGGCCAATCCTGGCGACATTGACTTCATCGTGGTGCGGGAAGGCACCGAGGGGCCGTATGTCGGCAACGGGGGATCGGTACGAACGAATACGGCCCACGAAATCGCCACCGAAGTCTCGGTCAACACCGCCTATGGTGTGGAGCGCGTGGTGCGTGATGCCTTCACCCGAGCTGCGGCACGCCCCCGCAGGCACGTAACGCTGGTGCATAAGCACAATGTCCTCGTACATGCTGGACACTTGTGGCGTCGCACGGTCGAGGCCGTGTCGGCGGACTTCCCGGAGGTGACCCACGATTATCTGCACGTGGATGCCGCCACCATCTTCCTGACCACCGACCCTTCCCGGTTCGATGTCATTGTCACCGACAATCTTTTCGGCGACATTCTTACCGATCAGGCCGGCGCCATCACCGGGGGCATCGGCTTGGCCGCCAGCGGCAACATCAACATGGACCGGACCTATCCCTCGATGTTCGAGCCGGTGCATGGCTCTGCGCCGGATATCGCCGGGCAGCAGAAGGCCGATCCCACGGCAGCGATCCTGTCCGTGTCATTGATGCTTGACCACCTGGGATTATCCAAGGAAGCCGCCGCGGTTGAGCAGGCTGTCGAAAAAGAGATCACCTCACGGCAGGAATTGACCGATCAGCGCACCACGGCCGAAATCGGCGATGCAATTGTGTCACTGCTGGCATAAGCTACACATAGAAGCCCAGCTGGCGAAGTGAATCTTCCCTGATGGGCGCAACCACGAACGGGTGTTCCGCTTTAGGCGTGGGCACCCGTTTTTCGTCACCGAAGTAAGGAAGTCCTAGGTCGATATGGAATTCACCGAACATCTCTCAACGAATCGCGCCACCGACGAAGAGCGCGCCCGCATCTTGGCGAACCCGGGTTTCGGTGACTTCTTTACGGATCACACCGCCGTGATTGACTGGACCGCCAACGAAAATAGCGAGGGCGGCAACTGGCATGATGCACGGATTGAACCTTACGGGCCCATTGCCCTGGATCCGGCTGCCTCGGTACTGCACTATGGTCAGGAAATCTTCGAAGGCCTGAAGGCCTACCGCCACGCAGATGGCACCGTCTGGACCTTCCGGCCCGACAAGAACGCCGCGCGTCTCAACCGCTCCGCAGCCCGTCTGGCCCTTCCGCAGCTCGACGAGGAGCTGTTTGTGGAGTCCCTGCGTAGGCTCGTGAAGGCAGATGTTCAGTGGGTTCCTTCCGAAGAAGGCGAGTCGCTGTACATTCGCCCGTTCATGATCGCCACCGAGGCCTTCCTTGGGGTGCGGGCAGCACGCGAAGTGTCCTACCGCGTAATCTGCTCGCCGGCCGGAAACTACTTCGGCGGCGAGCTGAAGCCGGTGTCCATCTGGGTCTCCACCAAGTACGCGCGCGCCGGTCGCGGCGGCACCGGCAATGCCAAGTGCGGCGGCAACTACGCTGCCTCCCTGGTCGCCCAGATGGAAGCCGAGGCCAACGGATGCAAGCAGGTACTCTTCCTGGACCCGTTCAACAACAATGCCGTCGAAGAGCTTGGCGGAATGAACGTGTTCTTTGTCATGAAGGATGGAACACTGGTCACCCCGGCGCTCACTGGAACCATCTTGGAGGGCGTAACCCGTGAATCGGTGCTGCAGCTCGCCGAGGACCGCGGGATGAAGGTCGAGGAACGGACCATCACCCTGGATGAATGGCGTGAAGGAGTTAACAGCGGTGACATCAGCGAAGTCTTCGCCTGCGGAACCGCGGCCGTGATCACCCCGATCGGTGTTCTGAAGAATGGGGATGAGGTTATTGGGGACCCTCAGGCCGCTGCCGGGGAAGTCACCATGGCCATTCGTGAAGAACTGCTGGGCATCCAGCTGGGAACCGTGGAAGACCGTCACGGCTGGCTGGAGCAGCTGGCGTAACGAGCAGGCAGTATCGATAGAATGGCTCGGGCTTTTCCTTGAAGTCCGAGCCGTTCGTCCGCGAAGCTAAAGGAATACGATGCGCGTACTTGTCACCGGTGGAGCTGGGTACATCGGCTCCCACACCGTTCTGTTGTTGCTCGAAGAAGGGCACGAGGTGGTCGTTGTCGACAACTTCAGCAACTCCTCGCCTGAATCACTGCGTCGTGTCTCTGCCCTCACCGGTCGGGCTCCTCGCTTCTTCAACGTTGATTTGCTGGACGCTGATCGCCTAAACGAGGTTGTCGTTGAAACAGCTCCCGATGCAGTAATACATTTTGCCGGATTGAAGGCCGTCGGTGAGTCGGTCTCAAAGCCACTGATGTACTATCGTAACAACGTCACCGGCACCTTGAATCTGTTGGACGCCATGGAACTTTCCGGATGCCGTCAGCTGGTCTTCAGTTCGTCGGCCACGGTGTACGGCGAGTCGACCGAGCTTCCCCTGGTGGAGTCCACCCCGCGCAGCGCGACCAACCCGTATGGGCGCACCAAGCTTCACATCGAGGAGATGCTTGAAGAGCTTGCGGCGGCAGATGAGCGTTGGTCCATTGCCGCCCTGCGCTACTTCAACCCGGTAGGCGCCCACGAGTCGGGTCGTATCGGGGAAGATCCTCAGGGAATCCCGAACAACCTCATGCCCTATGTGGCACAGGTAGCGATCGGACGCCGTGAGCAGGTCAACGTCTTCGGCGGAGACTATCCAACTGTGGACGGCACCGGCGTGCGCGACTACATCCACGTCGTCGACCTGGCGTCCGGACACCTGGCTGCCCTGGACTATCTTTCAGACCGCACCGGATCTTTTGTCTGGAACTTGGGGACGGGTGAAGGTTCCAGTGTGCTGGAGGTGATCGAGGCCTTTGGGCGGGCAGCGGAGAAAGACATTCCCTATCAAATCGTTGAGCGTCGGCCCGGGGATGTCGCTGAAAACTATGCTGATCCAGTTAAGGCGCGGCTCGAGCTGGGCTGGAAATCCGAGCGTGGATTGGAGCAGATGGTCCGCGACATGTGGCGCTGGCAGGAGAACAATCCCACCGGTTTCCCGGACGAGGACTCTTCACCTTCGGATGAGCAGCTAAATAACGAGATGCTTCTGGCGGCGCAACGCGTCTCAGATCCCAAGAACGCCAAAGAAAGTAACTAGGTAAAGCAATGCGCATTGCACGATTCGTAGTAGACGCTGACCCTCTGTACGGCGTTATTGAAGAGCAAAAAGTCCACACCCTGGCGGGCGACCCCTTCTTCCAAGGGATCAAACTCACCGGACAAAGCCACGAGCTCGACGATATCCGCCTGGTGGCCCCCATCATTCCTCGCTCAAAGGTGGTGGCCTTCGGACGCACTTATCGCAAACACGCTGAAGAGCTGGGCAATGAGGTACCGCCGGAGCCGATCATGTTCCTCAAGCCCAACACCTCCGTGGTGGGACACAATGAACCGGTCACGCTTCCTTCGTTTTCCGACGAAGTCTCCTTTGAGGGGGAGCTGGCCGTGGTGATCGGACGCATTTGCAAAGACGTTCCCGTGGAAAAAGTGCCCGAAGTTATTTTCGGCTACACGGCGGCCAACGATCTGACCGCCCGGGATGCCCAGCGCAGCGACCTGCAGTGGGCTCGCGCCAAGGGCTTTGACGGTTCATGCCCCCTGGGCCCATGGATCGAGACCGAGCTGGATAATCCCGACGACATCGGGATTGTCACCAGGGTTAACGGTGAGGTGAAGCAGGACGGGTCCACGAACGAACTGATCTGGTCAGTTCACGAACTTGTTGCCCGAGCTTCTGAAGCCTTCACGTTGTTGCCGGGCGATGTGATATTGACCGGCACCCCTGCAGGTGTGGGCGAGGTGCGTGAAGGGGACCGAGTCGAGGTCGAGGTCGAAGAGATCGGTAGTCTTGGCAACATTTTCCGACGCTGAGAATTGAAGCTTTCAGCGCTTTACCGCGGTTAGTAAAGAGTTTGAGCAGGACCTCTAGGTTGGATAACTAGAGGTCCTGCTTCTCTTTGCGGTCTTTCTAGCGCAGAATGGAGCGGCCGCCAGAAGTGGGCATAGAATGAAGTCATCATGATTGATCTATCGCTGATTCCCGCAGTAACCGATGACACTCCCGTCCGGGTCCGCTTTTGCCCCTCGCCAACCGGCACTCCGCACGTAGGCTTGATCCGCACCGCGCTGTTCAACTGGGCCTACGCTCGGCACACCGGTGGCAAGATGATCTTCCGTGTCGAAGACACCGACGCCAACCGCGACTCCGAAGAAAGCTATAACCAGCTGCTGGACGCGCTGGACTGGATGGGCATCGACTGGGATGAAGGGGTGAACGTCGGTGGCCCGCACGAGCCGTACCGCCAGTCCCAGCGCAACGACATTTACCAGGACGTCATTGCCAAGCTGCGTGCTGCCGGTCATCTGTACGAGTCCTACTCCACCCCGGAGGAGATTGAGGCCCGCCACCGAGCCGCCGGCCGTGACCCCAAGCTCGGCTACGACAACTTTGACCGCGAGCTGACCGATGAGCAGGTTGCCGCGTTCAAGGCAGAGGGCCGCGAGCCGGTGTTGCGTGTTCGCATGCCCGACACCGACCTGAGCTTCACTGACCTGGTCCGCGGGGAAATCACCTTCAAGGCGGGCTCGGTCCCGGACTTCGTGGTGGTGCGCGCCAATGGGAAACCGCTCTACACCCTGGTGAACCCGGTGGACGACGCGCTGATGGGGATCACCCACGTCTTGCGTGGCGAGGATATCCTTTCATCCACCCCGCGCCAGATCGCCCTCTACGCGTTGCTGCATGACATTGGCGTAGCCAAGTACATGCCGCGCTTCGGTCACCTGCCCTACGTCATGGGCCAGGGCAACAAGAAGCTGTCCAAGCGTGATCCGGAATCCAGCCTCTTCCTGCACCGGGAACGCGGCTTTATCCCCGAGGGGCTGCTGAACTACCTGGCACTGCTGGGCTGGTCACTGAGCGCGGATGAAGACATTTTCACCCGGGAGCAGCTGATCGAGGCCTTTGACGTGAAGGACGTGCTCTCCAACCCGGCACGCTTCGACCAGAAGAAGGCCGAAGCCATCAATGGCACCCATGTGCGCATGCTGGAGCCGCAGGACTTCAGGGACCGGCTTGTTCCCTACCTGCAGGCCGCAGGCCTGATCGGTGAGGAACTGAACGAGCGGGAGGCGCAGATCCTGGATGCTGCAGCACCGCTGGTCCAGGAGCGTGTGGGCCTGCTGGGAGAAGCGGCCGACATGATGGCCTTCCTCTTCCTGGCCGACGAGCAGATCACCGTGGATGAGAAGGCATTGAAGGGCATGCCGGCCAATCTTGGCGAGGTTGTCCAGGCCTCCATCCAGGCACTGGAGCCGCTCACCGAGTGGAGTGCAGCGGCAATCCAGGAAGCCCTGCGGGCAAAGCTCGTCGAGGAGATGGAGCTGAAGCCGCGTCACGCCTTCGGTCCGGCTCGCGTGGCGGTCTCCGGCAAGAAGGTCTCACCGCCGCTGTTTGAATCCATGGAGATCCTGGGCAGGGAATCAAGCCTCAATCGGCTTCGGGCCTTTGGTGAAGGCCGCTAGAAACGGTTATCGCCGCTGCGGCTGAAACAGCTGACGCCCTCGACACTCTCGTTCTTTCGGGAGTCGTCGAGGGCGTTCCTTTTGATGTTGACGATACGCTCGTTGATGTGCGTAGTGATGCGGTCGACGGGTTCCTGGCCATGGTTCACGACAATTTCTCCGTCGTGGACCACGCGCTGCGGTTACAGATTGCTGGCGACTTTGCCGATGGCGGGGCCCACGCCTATGAACGTTGCATGGCTGGCGAACTGACGTTTACTGAACAACGTATTCTGCGTGTTCAGCGGGCGTATGGCCTCGCTTCAGTTCCGGCGCCAGATGCCTTGGCGCTGACAGGCTGGGGGGCAAAGGTACGAATCCCGGGTTCGAAGCGCCTGGAAGCCCTTTTCAGACGTTCTCGAGCACCTTGGGGCGCTGTCGGCCCAAGGTATCCCGTTCGGTGCCGTGAGTAACAATGTTGCGGCATATCAGCGTGAGAAGCTGAGGCTTGCTGGACTCGACATGTTCGAAGTGGTTATTGGTTCGGGTACCGCCGGTGCCCCGAAGCCTGATGCAGCTCCCTTCCTGGCCGGCTGTGAGCAATTGGGAACCGATCCGGGCAGGACACTTTACGTGGGCGACAACCCCATAAACAATGTGGTGGGGGCAAGGAATGCCGGACTGCCGGCAGTCTTGCTGGATCGTGGGGCACGTCACAAGAATTCCGAATCGGCGCGAGTGGAAAATCTGACCGAGCTAACCCGTGAAATCCGCGAGAATTCAAGGGATTTGGCGGCTCGGACAGCGGGAGCACTCTCGATTTGTTTCTTTCCGAAAACGCCGGTATAGTTATATCTCGTGCTGAGGCGAACAGGAAAGTTCGAAAAGCTGAGCTTTCCGAAAAGCCGCAGGTCACAATGGGATATGGTGTAATTGGCAACACAACGGTTTCTGGTTCCGTCATTCTAGGTTCGAGTCCTGGTATCCCAGCGCTTCACCAAATTTATTTGGTGAGCTAAGAAGAAGTTCTTAGCGTGCGGCCCCATCGTATAGCGGCCTAGTACGCCGCCCTCTCACGGCGGTAACGCGGGTTCGAATCCCGCTGGGGTCACAAGTTTTTCTTCATCTTAGGTTCCCCGAGTCATCGGGGTTTTGCGGCCCCATCGTATAGCGGCCTAGTACGCCGCCCTCTCACGGCGGTAACGCGGGTTCGAATCCCGCTGGGGTCACGCAGGAACAAAAGCCACGGGAAACCGTGGCTTTTGTTGTACCCGCTGCGTGTGCCCTCTTGCCCTGACCTCACTTTCGGGCAAGATGGGCATATGGATCCGATATCTTCCACTGGCCAGAGTCCAGCGCAGCAGCCGAACAGCACTGAAGGACAAGCCAGTGCGCTGGAGCGGACTTTGGTGGGGCTGGAGGACATCCTGGCTCGGCTGCTGTTCGTGCACGGCTATCGGTGGGAAACCGGGGATCCCGGGGAACTGAAAGCCACGATCAGGAACCAGATCAGTGATTATCTCCTACCTCGGACTCGCAATGCCCACGCGCCACTGCTGGGCGTGGTCGGTGGTTCCACTGGGGCTGGCAAGTCGACTCTGGTCAATTCACTGCTTCAGCATGTCGTTACCCGTACCGGGGCCGTGCGTCCCACGACCCGCACGCCGGTGCTGGTGCATCACCCAGATGACCACCAGTGGTTCACTAGTTCAAGAATCCTGCCTTCCCTGACCCGGCTGACCGGCAGCGGGTACCAGAACGCCTCAAGTCTGCAGCGTTCAGATGCACTGCTCCTATTGGCCGACCAACAAATTCCATCGGGGCTGGCGCTATTGGATGCTCCCGACATTGATTCCGTTGCAGATGAGAATCGTGAATTGGCCGGACAGCTGTTGAACGCGGCGGACCTCTGGATCTTTGTCACCACCGCGAACCGCTACGCGGATGCCGTCCCCTGGCAGCTGCTGCAATCCGCCGGGCGCCGTTCGGTGACGGTTTCGGTGATCCTAAACCGGGTGCCGCATGGAGCGGAGTCTCAAATTGTGCCCGAGCTGGCAGCCCTGCTGGAGGCCCACGGGATTGACCCGGAGCTGTTGCAGGTGATCCATGAAGCGGAGCTAACCGAAGAAGGACTGATCCCCTATGAAGAAGTCCAGCAGCTTGGGGCTTGGCTGCAGTCCTTGGCCGCCGACGCGGCCGAACGCCGGAGGGTAGCGGCCCAAACCCTACGCGGTGCCTTGGAGCAGTTGGCGGAGGATCTCGACACCCTGGTGGCCGCAGCCAATGAGCAGGATAGGGAAGTAGGCGCGCTTCAGGAGTATGTCCGGGAACGCTTTGACTTGGCCCTGGAGCGAACCCAGGGCTCGGTGCACGATGGTTCCCTGCTACGTGGCGAAATCCTGGCCAGATGGCAGGACTTTGTCGGTGCGGGGGAGCTGATGCGCGGTCTTGAGGGAACCGTAGGCCGGGTTCGAGACCGTGTTGCCGGTTTCTTTACGGGAAGACCACCGACCCCCAAGAAGGTCGAGAGCGCCATTGAGACCGGACTCCACCTGGTGCTGGTCAATGAAATCACCAAGGCATGCCAGGACGTGGATCGGCGGTGGGTTGCCTCCGCACCGGGCACCGAACTGCTGCTGGGTATTGCTTCTCCCCGTCCGTCGGCGGATCTTCCCGAGGATGCTGCGCAAACGATCCGGGACTGGCAACGTGATGTGCTGGATATGATCCGCAAGGAAGGCGCCGGCAAGCGCAAGACCGCGCGTATCGCCGCCTTCGGGGTCAACGGGCTGGCGGTAGCGCTCATGGTGGTGGTCTTCGCCTCCACCGCCGGCCTGACCGGGTTGGAAGTGGGAATCGCCGGAGGTTCGGCAGTCGTTGGGCAAAAGCTGCTGGAGGCGATCTTCGGCGAAGACGCTGTGCGCCGCATGTCGCAGCGGGCGAGCGTCCTGCTCCAGGAACATTGCCGCGCCTTGATAGAACGTTACGAGGGGAACTACACGCGCGCCACGGAGCATGTCCTAGAGCAAAGTGTTGCCAGTGAGCTGGCCGAACAAATCGGCGTGCTGGGGCGGGACGGAGGAAATTCTTGAGCGAGCGCAAACGGCAGCGTGCCGCATCAAATCTGACCGAACAGATCAATGCTTTGAACCAGGCGCTGGAACTCGGTGGCGACTTTATGGATCCAGTCCACTACCAGGAGAGCCAGGCTGTGCTGGACAAGGCAGCGGCACGGCGGGAACTGTCGGCTGAGCACACGGTCATCGGGCTCTTCGGGGCCACCGGCAGCGGCAAGTCCAGCTTGTTCAATGCCCTGGTAGGGAAGGACATCGCGTTGACCGGCGTGGTGCGTCCCACCACCCGCGCTGCGGTGGCCGCCGTATGGAAGCCGGAGAACGCGGCGGAACTGCTCGATTGGCTGCAAGTTCCAGAACGCCACAGTATGAGTGAACCGTTGCAGGGAGCGGCCTCCAGCCGCAAGGCGGCGCACACCAGCGGATTACTGCTGTTGGATTTGCCGGACATGGATTCCACTTCCGTTGAACATCACCAGATCGCCGCACGACTTGCCGGGCAGGTGGACTTTCTCATTTGGGTGCTGGATCCGCAAAAGTACGCTGATGCCAGCATCCACCACGGCTATTTGTCCAGCCTGGGTGCCCAAGCGGGCAATCTGATGGTGGTGCTGAACCAAATCGACACCCTCTCACCATCCGACCGGGAGGACGTTCTTGTCTCACTGAAGAGCCTGCTGAGGGACCAGGGGCTGAAGGACGTATCAGTCGTGGTGGCTTCAACATTGACCGGGGAAGGCGTAGAGGAAGTGCGAAGCCAGATTGTCACCGTCATGCGACGGCATGAACTGGCAACGCAGCGGATTCGCAACGATGTTGACGCCATTGCCCGGCAGTTGGAGGAGGAGCTTCCCGCCTCCCGGGTTTCCCTACCGGGAAAATCATCTCAACAACAGCTGGAGCGAAGCGTGGCTGCGGCCCACGGAACCGAGCGAATCGCTGACGCGGTGGGCACGTCCTACCGGTTGCGGGCCGCCAAGAGCACTGGCTGGCCGTTGACGTCCTGGCTCACTCGTTTGCGAAACGACCCGTTGCAGCGAATGAATCTGGGCCGAAACGAGAAACCCAGCGACCTGTCCCTGACCTCGCGGCCAGAACTCTCCGCGGGGGAAGTAGCCGCGGTTGACCGGGCAGTGGATGGCTATGTTCACCAGGCCACCGAACCGATGCCGCCAAGCTGGCGGCAACCGTTGCTGGATGACATGGCGGAGGCCGGAGAGCGGATGGAAGGGCCAATCGACCTGGCGATTGCCTCGACGCCGCTGGGAGTGGAAAAGGGTTCCTGGTGGTGGCCGCTGATCAAAATCCTGCAATGGGTAAGCGTGGTGCTCGCCGCCGCAGGTGCCCTGTGGCTCGGCGCGCTGGCTGCCGCCCAGTTCATGCAGTTCTCCTTGCCCGAACCACCACGAATTGAGGGAATTGCGATTCCCACCCTGCTGCTGCTCGGCGGTATCCTAGTAGGTATTGTGCTTGGCCTTGGCGGCTCGATTTTCAATCGGCTACTCGCTAGGATCAAGCGCAAGAAAGCCTTGGGGAACTTGAACAAGTCAGTAGCGCAGGTCGTGCGGCAGGAAGTCGTGGATCCAACAGGGGAACACGTGGATCGATACAACAGCTTCGCCGGAATGATTCGCCAAGCAGCAAAGAGAGTGCAATAGGTTTAGAGTGACTGATCACGTACAGACTTCCGAACGCACCGTGGCAAACATCGGCGAAAGCGGAATTCTTCAAGTCATCCTCCCCATCTTCAAATCTCAGGGTGTCGTGCTCGGCCCCGGGGATGACGCCGGCGTCTTGCAGATCGGCACCGGTGAAGTCCTGGTGACCGTGGACACCATCGTCGAGGACCAGGATTTCCGGCTGAAATGGCCCAGCGGCGCGGTGCATGAGGCCTTTGACATTGGATGGAAGTCTGCCGCCCAGAACCTCTCAGACATCAATGCCATGGGTGGCCAGCCCACTGGCGTGGTCATTTCCCTATCGCTGCCCGGCAAGACGAGCATCGGTTGGGTTGAGGATTTCGCCCGCGGGTTCGCACAGGCGCTGCGGCAGCTGAGCGAACACCCGATCGCCGTTCTCGGTGGAGACCTGGGGCTGTCCAAGGAAATCTCCGTCACCACCACCGCGCTCGGAGAGACCAGCAAGGGACGGGTGCTGCGCAGCGGCGCGAAGCCGGGGGATGTCGTGGCGGTGGCTGGCCGGGTTGGTATGGCCTCGGCGGGCTTGGCGCTGCTCGACAAACCCGATTCCGAGCACTCGTGGAGCCGTGCTCTGCGCCGCGTGGTGCAGGGCCAATGCCGCCCGGTGCCACCGTTGGAATCCGGTCCGCGGGCTGCCGAAGCCGGCGCCACCGCGATGCTTGACCTTTCCGACGGCCTGATGATTGATGCCCAGCGTCTGGCAACCGCCAGCGAGGTGACACTGGCATTGGATTCCCAGCCACTGGGCGACTTTGCCCGCCGGCTGCAGCCGGCGGCTGACTTCCTGGGTGAGGAAGCCATGCAGTGGGTTTTGTATGGGGGAGAGGACTTCGGATTGCTGGCGACCTTCCCCAAGGATGCCACCATTCCAGAGGAATTCAGCATCATCGGAAAGGTCGCAACGGCGGGCAGCAAGGGGACCGCCATCACCATTGATGGTGAGCAAATGTCGACCAGCGAAGGGTTTGACCACTTTTCCTGACCGGTCACAGCGCCAGGTATAACCGCTGGCTTGCCCCGAATGCTGCTGCCGGGTGCTGCTAGTAGGCAGGTGCGTCCTCTTGGACGCGCAACAGCTCCGAGAGTTCGTCGGCCGTCTGCACGACCGCCTCGTGGTGGATCTTGCCTGGCTGACGGGTCAGACGCTCAATGGGGCCGGACATGGACAGGGCGGCGATCACCCTTCCGGACTGTCCGCGAACCGGCGCCGAAACCGAGGCGACACCCGGTTCGCGTTCGCCCAGCGACTGCGCCCAACCGCGGCGGCGCACCCCGGCAAGAATGGTGGGAGTGAAACGGGCGCTGCGCAACCCGTCGACCAGACGCTCGTTGTCTTCCCAGGCCAACAACACCTGGGCCGCTGAACCTGCCTTCATGGACAATTGCGTACCGACGGGGATGGTGTCCCGAAGTCCCACCGGACGCTCCGCACTGGCAATGCATACGCGGTATTCCCCCTGCCTGCGGAAGACCTGGGTGCTTTCGCCGGTCTGGTCACGTAACCGAACCAACAGCGGGCCGGCGGCCGTGACCAATCGATCTTCACCCGCTGCCCCAGCCAATTCAACCAGTCGGTTACCGAGTTCAAAACGACCGTGCATGTCCCGCCCAACCAAGCCATGATGAGCCAGCGACTGGGCGATTCGGTGAACCGTGGGACGGGAGATGCCGGTAGCGTCCACGAGTTGGGCCAGGGAGAATGGGCCCTGTTCCAGGGCGTTGAGTATCGCGACGGCTTTGTCCAGCACGCCGACACCGCTGCTAGTTGTCATGAAAGACATCCTTCCATCTCAGTATTTGAGATTCAAGTCCGCATATTGGAAAACTCTGCCCAAGCGCTGGCACACTGGAAACTGTAGGAAGAACAAGTTGAAGGAGTGTGTCGTATGTCTGCGCAGCAGTCACCCATGACACTGGCCGAGAAGGTCTGGAACGCCCACGTCGTGCGTCGCGGAGAGGGCGAAGGAGCCGCGCGTCAGCCCGATCTGATCTTCATTGACCTTCATCTACTGCATGAGGTCACCAGCCCGCAGGCCTTTGAGGGGCTGCGCCTGGCTGGTCGGAAGCTGCGTCGCCCGGATCTGACCATCGCGACCGAAGACCACAACACTCCCACGCTTGACATTGACAAGCCGATTGCGGACCTGACCAGCCGTACCCAGATCCACACCCTGCGGGATAACTGCAAGGAATTCGGGGTGCGCCTGCACTCGCTGGGCGACAAGGAACAGGGAATCGTGCACGTGGTCGGGCCCCAGCTGGGTCTGACCCAGCCGGGCATGACCGTGGTGTGCGGTGACTCCCATACCTCCACCCACGGAGCCTTCGGTGCTTTGGCATTCGGCATTGGCACCTCCGAGGTGGAACATGTCATGGCCACCCAGTCCCTGAGCCTGAAGCCGTTCAAGACCATGGCCATCAACGTGGAGGGAACACTTAAGCCCGGTGTCACATCCAAGGACATCATCCTGGCTGTGATTGCCAAGATTGGCACCGGCGGGGGACAGGGCTACGTCCTGGAATACCGGGGCTCGGCCATCCGCTCCCTGTCCATGGATGCACGCATGACCATCTGCAACATGTCCATCGAGGCCGGAGCCCGTGCCGGCATGATCGCACCGGATGAGACTACCTTCGAGTACGTCAAGGGACGCCCACACGCACCGGAGGGCGAAGACTGGGATGCCGCAGTCGAGTACTGGAAGACCCTGCATACGGACGAAGGCGCCGAATTCGACGCCGAAGTCTTCCTGAACGCGGACGAACTCGAGCCCTTCGTTACCTGGGGAACGAACCCGGGCCAGGGTGTGTCGCTGTCGGACTCGGTGCCAAGTCCCGAGGACTTCGAAGATGAAAATGACCGTCAGGCCTGCGAACGTGCCCTGAAGTATATGGGTTTGGAAGCTGGAACCCCCATGAAGGACATCCGGGTGGACACCGTCTTCCTGGGCTCCTGCACGAACTCGCGCATGGAGGATCTGCGCGCCGCCGCAGAGATCATTAAGGGGCGGGAAAAGGATCCGGACGTGCGCATGATCGTGGTCCCCGGCTCGGCTCGTGTTCGCCTGGAGGCAGAGGCCGAGGGCCTGGACAAGATCTTCAAGGACTTTGGGGCCGAGTGGCGTTTCGCAGGGTGCTCCATGTGCCTGGGCATGAACCCGGACCAGCTCTCGGAAGGGGAGCGCTGCGCCTCAACCTCGAACCGCAACTTTGAGGGACGCCAGGGCAAGGGTGGGCGAACCCACCTGGTGTCACCACTGGTCGCCGCGTCCACGGCCATTCGTGGAACCCTGTCCTCACCCTCGGATGTCGCCCAGACTCCGGTTGCCGTCTAGAAAGGAACACTTCCATGGAAAAGTTCACCTCCCATACCGGAATCGGTGTTCCCCTGCGCTCGAGCAACGTGGACACCGACCAGATCATCCCGGCCGTCTACCTCAAGCGCATTACTCGTACCGGTTTCGAGGACGCGCTGTTCGCCGGCTGGCGCAAGGATGAGAACTTCATCCTGAACCAGGAGCCCTACTCCTCAGGCAGCGTGTTGGTGGCGGGTCCCGACTTCGGCACCGGCTCTTCTCGTGAACACGCCGTGTGGGCCTTGAAGGACTACGGGTTCAAGGCAGTGCTCTCATCAAGGTTTGCCGATATCTTCCGGGGCAACTCCGGAAAACAGGGCTTGGTGGCGGCCCAGCTGGCTCAGGATGACATTGAGTTGATCTGGAAGGAACTGGACAACAATCCAGGTACGCAGATCACCGTGGACCTGGACTCCCGGACTGTCACCTGTGGTTCCCTGGT
The DNA here is from genome assembly GCF_052928425.1 of Glutamicibacter sp. BSL13. NCBI lineage: Bacteria > Bacillati > Actinomycetota > Actinomycetes > Micrococcales > Micrococcaceae > Glutamicibacter > Glutamicibacter sp. BSL13. The sequence goes on along the minus strand of NZ_JAVGCZ010000008.1, from coordinate 43,213 downwards.
TGCCCCGTTCGATATTGACGACTACACCCGCTGGCGCCTGATGGAGGGGCTGGATGACATTGGTCTGACGCTGCAGCACGAGGACGCCATCACTGAATACGAGCAGTCACGACCTTCCTTCAAACCGAAGACCCTGCCAGCACGCACCGTCAGCTGACTCCTGCTATTCGGTCACATCATGCTGTGGGCGGCACCACCCGCATCCTCTTCGGAAAGGCGGCGGTGCCGCCCTCATTACCCTTCAGCGCAGTGCTTTCCCAAGATGTGGTGTGAATTGCCTGATAAGACGGAAATAATGTGGACGGCTCGCAACGTTGGAACCAAGAGGACACAGGACCAGGCGGTATGCTGGCTTAGTCCTATCCACTTTCGGAATCCGAAGGCAGTGGACAGTTTCAACTACGTGATGAGGGTAATTCATTCATGGGCAAGATCCTGACAATCCATGGTGGTGTGCCACTGAAAGGCACCGTAAGAGTTGGCGGAGCCAAGAACTTGGTTCCTAAGGCCATGGTTGCCTCTTTGCTCGGCAATACGCCCTCGGTCCTGCGCAACGTCCCGGAAATCAAGGACGTTTCAGTGGTGCGCAGCTTGCTGGAACTACATGGGGTCAATGTCACGCAGGACCCGCAGACCGGGGACCTGACGATGGATCCCACCGACGCGAAGTCCGCCTCCAACCGCGCGATTGACGCCCATGCTGGTGACTCGCGCATCCCGATTCTTTTCTGTGGCCCGCTGATTCATTCGCTCGGCCAGGCCTTCATCCCCGACCTGGGCGGCTGCCGGATTGGTGACCGACCCATCGATTTCCACCTGGATGTTCTGCGCGAATTCGGCGCCGTAGTTCACAAGGGTGAAGACGGCATCCGGATCTCCGCGCCCCAGGGCCTGTCTGGCGCCAAACTCGATCTGCCCTACCCGTCGGTGGGCACCACCGAACAGGTACTGCTCTCGGCTGTTCGCGCCCGCGGCGTGACCGAGGTGCGCAACGCCGCTATTGAACCGGAAATCCTGGACCTGATCGCGCTGCTGCAGAAGATGGGTGCCATCATCTCCGTGCACCGCGACCGGATCATCCGGATCCAGGGTGTGGATGAGCTCCAGGGCTATGACCACACCGCCCTTCCGGACCGCAATGAGGCTGCCTCATGGGCTTCGGCCGCACTGGTAACCAAGGGGGATATCTTCGTCGAGGATGCCCAGCAGCGGGACCTGACCGCCTTCCTGCACGTATACCGCCAGATCGGCGGCGAGTTCGAGGTCAAGCACAATGGCATCCGCTTCTACCACCCCGGTGGCGAGCTGAACCCGCTGATCCTGGAAACCGACGTCCACCCAGGGTTTATGACCGACTGGCAGCAGCCGTTGGTGGTGGCCTTGACCCAGGCCAGCGGGGTATCGGTGATCCATGAAACCGTGTACGAAAACCGTTTCGGCTTCACCGAGGCGCTGCAGCGAATGGGCGCAACCGTACAGGTTCACGTGGACTGCCTTGGCTCCACCCCCTGCCGCTTCGGCCACCGCAACTTCAAGCACTCTGCGGTTGTCATGGGCCCAGTCGACCTTCGCGGTACCGACGTGGATATCCCGGACCTGCGTGGCGGGTTCTCCCACCTGATCGCGGCCCTGGCCGCCGAAGGCACCAGCACCGTAACTGGAATTGAAATCATCAACCGCGGTTATGAGCACTTCACTGAAAAGCTCATCTCCCTGGGCGCCAACGTAGAGCTCCACGAAGCGGGAGTGAAGGTTGGCAGCTGACAGCATGGTGAGCAAGGAACCACTGAAGTCCAGGCTGATCTTTGCAGGCCTGGCCGGCGCCGTTCGGCCGGTCATGAATGCCTTGATCGGCAAGACCTGGAAGGGCTTTGACTCCCTTCCGCAGGGCGGCTTCATCCTCTGCGTCAATCACGTCACCAAGATCGACCCGCTCGTGATTGGCCACGTCATGTACAGCAATGGCCGATTGCCGCGTTGGCTTGCCAAGGAATCATTGTTCACAGCCCCCGTGCTGGGTTGGATCATGAAAGCCTCCGGGCAGGTGCCCGTGGCGCGCAAGAGCAGCGCAGCCGGTGACTCACTGGTGGTGGCCAAGCAGGTGCTGGACGCGGGTGGGGTAATCATCATTTACCCAGAGGGAACGCTGACCCGCGACCCGAACCTGTGGCCCATGCGGGGACACACGGGCGCGGCGCGGCTGGCCCTGCAGACCGGTGCCCCGGTTGTGCCCATGGCGCACTGGGGCGACCAGGAACTGCTGCCACGCTACAGCAAGAAACTGAACCTGTTTCCGCGCAAGCACGTGGTGGTCTCAGCCGGACCCGCGGTGGACCTGGATGATTTGCGCAATGGTCCGAGGACCCGCAGCGTCCTGCAGGAGGCCACGGACCGCATTATGCGTGAGGTGACCCGTTTGCAGGCCGAGCTGCGCGGTGAAGAGCCGCCAGCCAAGCTATGGGATCCCAGCGAGCACGGCCAGGCGGCCACCGGTTCCAGCTATGAAGCATCAACTTCTGTCACCGAAAAGAACAAGCCAGCCGTAGAGGACTGAAAAGTGCCGAAAACCTTGCCACGTAAGATCGCCGTCATGGGAGCCGGAAGCTGGGGGACCACCTTCGCCAAGGTGCTGGCAGACACGGTGGAGCATCATGACATTCCCGTGATGATCTGGGCGCGGCGTAGCGAAGCAGCGGCTGAGATCAACGAGCGGCACACGAACTCGCGGTACCTGCGCGAAACCAAACTGCCAGCGAATATCAGCGCCTCAAGTGACAAGGCCGAAGTACTTGCCCAAGCCGATCTGGTGGTTCTGGCCATTCCTTCGCAGTCCTTGCGCAGCGAGCTCGCTGAGTTCAAACAGTACCTGGAGACCGGGGCGGTGCTACTGTCCTTGATGAAGGGCCTGGAGCGCGGTACCGATCTTCGCATGAGTGAAGTGATCGCCGAAGTAACTGCTCTGCCACAGGACAAGGTCGCGGTGCTGTCCGGCCCGAACCTCGCCATGGAAATCGCCCGGGAGCAGCCAACGGCATCCGTCGTGGCGTGCACCGACCCGGAAGTCGCCAGCTGGATTGCCGAACTCTGCTCGGCTCCATACTTCCGTCCCTACACAAATGATGACGTGCTGGGTGTTGAGCTCGGCGGAATTGTCAAGAACATAATCGCGCTGGCCGTGGGAATGTGCGATGGCATGGGCTACGGAGACAACACTAAGTCCAGCGTCATTACCCGAGGTCTTGCCGAAACCACCCGCCTAGTTCTCTCCCTGGGCGGACGCATGGACACCCTGTCCGGACTTTCCGGGCTAGGGGACCTGGTGGCCACCTGCTCCTCGGCGTTATCACGCAACAATACAGCCGGTCGCCTGTTGGGCCAGGGCCTGTTCCTGGAAGAAGTCAACGACCGCATGTCGCAGACGGCTGAAGGCATCAAATCAGCACGGGCCGTTTTTGACCTTGCCACGGCACATGGAGTGGATATGCCCATCACCGAGGCCGTCACCATGGTTTTGGAGGGGAACTTGAGCGTGGAAAACATGGCCCAGCGCTTGCTGGCACGTGACCTTAAATCCGAAGGAGAGCCGCAGTCATGAGTGAGGCCAAGGAAACCAAACCGCGAGTCCTGCTTCTGATGGGCGGCCAGTCCTCCGAACACCCGGTCTCCTGTGTCACGGCTGCCGGCGTCATGCATGCCATTGATGCGGAACAGTTCGAGGTCATTCCGGTGGGAATCACCCGCAAGGGTGCCTGGACACTCGTCGAAGAGGATCCGCGCGACTGGTCGCTGACCGGCAGCGACCTGCCCGAGATCACCAGTGTGAGCACCGCCGTGGCGCTTTCGAGCAACGGCGTGGAAACCAGGCTGATCGCCCGGAACGGGGACACGGTCGAGGATCTGGGCAAGGTCGACGTGGTCTTCCCACTCCTGCATGGACCTTTTGGCGAGGACGGCTCCATTCAGGGCCTGCTGGAAATCAGCGGAGTGTCCTATGTCGGTTCCGGCATCGCAGCCAGCGCTGTCGGCATGGATAAGCACTTCATGAAGGTCATTTTCGAGGCAGCAGGGTTTAACGTGGGGCCCTACGTTGTCATCGGCAACAAGGAATGGCAGCGCGAGCCACAGGCTTGCCTCGATAAGTGTGATGTCCTGGACTACCCGTTATTCGTCAAACCCGCTCGTGCTGGTTCCTCTGTTGGCATCACGAAGGTTGATTCCAAGGATGGACTGGCGGCCGCGATTGACTTTGCTCGCGCCGAGGACCCCAAGGTCATCGTTGAGCAGGGCATTGAAGGTCGTGAAATCGAGTGTGGCGTGCTGGAGGGCAACGGCGCTAACGTTGCACGTGCTTCACTGCCCGGCGAGATTGCGGTGGAAAGCCCGGATAACGCCTTCTATGATTTCCAAGCCAAATACGTCAACGGCGCTGCGGCAAAACTGACCTGCCCGGCGGTGCTCAGCGATGAAGCCACTGCCGCCATTCGTGACCTGGCGGTCAAGGCATTCGACGCCGTCAACGCGGAAGGACTCTCTCGGGTTGACTTCTTCTACACCCCGGAAGGTGAGTGGATCATCAATGAAATCAACACCATGCCCGGATTTACTCCGTCGAGTATGTACCCACACATGTGGCAAAAGACCGGCATTGAGTACCCGGAGTTGATTCATCGACTGATTGATCTGGCGTTGGAACGTACGACTGGACTGCGCTAAGGCGTGATTTACTGCCAATAGGCAGCACCCGGTATGCCGGGTGCTGCCTATTGGTTCGTGTTCCTACATGTTGTCTAGGGCCTTGTCGTACGAGACGCATTTACGCTCGGCAGGGATCTTGCTTGCAGCATCAGCCAGAGAAGCCGTGACAGTGCTCGAGGGAATTTCTTGAGGATCTAAGAGAATCTCCGTGGCCGGGCTCCGTCCATAGGTGGTCAGTGTCCACACCCCGTCGTCTCCCTCCCGAGCAATCCAGTCAACCCCGTTGACCGAGACGCAGGGGTCCGGAGTGGGGCCGGGCACCTGGACGCCGCACCGTAGCACCACTTGAGCAGGATCTCCCCACGCCGCAGTAGCCTGAGAACTGGTCGGGCGCTTTTCAACGTCACCCATGACTTCTGGGAGGACTACCATCATGTCGGCGCAGCGAGGATTCGCGGCATCTGGTGCGGCTTCAACGTTCAGCACAGCTTGGCACCCCGTCAAAAGTGTGACGGCGGCCATGGAGCCAGCAACCAAGCCTGCGCGTTTACTGAATCTTGAGACTCGACTTGATAACGGTTTGCGAAGAAAACTCATTTTGGCCACCTTATTAGCGTACCTGTCATTTCTGATAGCTAAGATGTAGTGAGTTAAAAGTGTGAAAGGTTGCATATGTCTGAACGAACTACCGTGCTGGATGAGCGACGTCCTCGCAAGAAGAAGCGGCGCGGTCTGGCCGTCCTCATAACAGTCGTTTCTCTAGTTGTCGTCGCCGCGCTCGTTGCGGGTCTTTACATCTGGAATCTTGGGCGCACGTTCGATGAGAAGTCGCAGCGCCTCCCGGATGCCTTCCCAGCTGAGGAAACACGTCCGGAAGTTAAGGACGAGTCAAAGGACGCAGTCAATATCCTGCTTTTGGGAAGCGATACGCGCGAACAGCGTTCAGAGGGCGAGGATGAAGGTTTTGCAACACTTCCCAACGGTGGCCGCTCAGATACGATGATGCTGGTTCATATTCCTGCTGACCGAGACGACATTTTCGTGACGTCGATCATGCGGGACACTTGGCTGGACATCCCGGGTGTCGGTACGGCCAAAATTAACCGTGCCTTCGCCAGCGGTGGAGTTCCCAAGGCCGTCGAGACCTTGGAGAATCTTTTTGGTGTCCGAATCAATCACGTTGCTTCCATCGACTTCGAGGGTTTTAAGGGCATGACCGATGCAGTCGGCGGAGTAACCATCGATAACCCCATTGCCTTCCGTCCCGTGCACAACAAGAACTACTACTTTCCAGCGGGCGTCCAAACACTTAATGGTGAAGAAGCCCTGGTTTTCGTTCGCGAGCGTAAGACCTTCACCGGACCAGGCGGTAGCGACTACCAGCGCGTGAAGAATCAACAGCTATTTGTCAAAGCACTGCTAAGTCAAATCATTTCTAAGGACACGCTAACGAGCCCGTCGAAGGTCTCTAGTGTAGTCAATGAAATGGCTCCATTCATTGCAGTCGATGATTCCCTGGACGCCGGTACCATTGCGAAACTTGCCAGTGGGATGCTGGACATCCGTTCCTCGGATATGACGTTCTTTACACTCCCAAACAAGGGACCAGGAAGGTCCGCTGACGGACAATCGATTGTGATCCCCGACATGGAGGTCATTAATGATTTTGGTCAGGCCCTCCAAGACGATAAGGTCGACGAATTCGTGGCGTCCACAGACTTGTCACGATGATGCAGAAAGATTGATTCCCCATGAGCCAAAAACTCGATACCTCCGGACGAGCCATCACCCAATGGCTGGAACGGAGTGTCAAGAGTCTAGGCAATCACTCGGATCGGCTCAACGCGATTAACGTCTTTCCGGTCGCGGACGGTGATACAGGCAGCAACCTGTATCTCACCGCCCGCGCCGGACATGACGCCGTGAGTGAGTTGGACAGCCCGGACGTGGGTGGATATCTGGAAATAGCCGCCCGCGCCGCCATGGAGTCCGCGCGTGGCAACTCCGGAACATTGCTTGCCGTCTTCCTCAGCGGTTTGGCTGAACCGCTGATCGGCGCTGACCGTCTCACCGCGCCCGGGTTAGCGGCAGGCCTGGAACGAGCAAAGGTGCGGGCATGGTCCGCTCTCAGCGACCCAGTAGACGGAACCATGCTTTCGGTAATCAACGCTGCCGCCTTGGCGGCGAGCAGCACCGTAATACATCTGAAGCATGACCCGGAAAGCCGAGCAGCGCTGGACGAACTGCTGACACAAGTCGCCCAGGCCTCCCGGCTGGCTGTCCAGGGAACAGAAAATGAACTGCCGAGCCTGGCGGAAGCCGGCGTAGTGGATGCCGGCGCTGTCGGCATGTTGATCATCATTGATGAATTGTGCGCCGCAGTGCGCGGCACGGACGCGCAGTTTGAATTCTATGAAACCTTCCACGGATACAACATCCAAGACCCGCACGTCCACCTTTCGGTGGACAACGCCGAAGGGGTAGAGGTGATGTGCACCGTCACCTTGGATGCACTCGGTGCCGCTACTTTGCGCGGGCAATTGGATTCCATTGGTGATTCGGTGATCATGTCACCGGTGAACCAGCGGGGCGAGGCGTTCCGCTGGCGCGTACACGTGCACGTCCCCGAACCCGAAGAGGCATTGGCCCTGATTCGCCAGCATGCCGAGCCGGTCAACCTTAGTATCACCGACCTATGCCACCACGATGCCTGAAATGACGCGCAGCTCCCTGCTTGAAGCTCCTTTGGCTACGGTTGTTGGGGGCAACAATGCCAAACAGCTGCAGAAGGCCTTCGGCTATGAAACAGTCGGTGAGTTTTTAGCACACTTTCCGCGACGCTATGTCGAAGTAGGGGAACTGACCCCGATTTCGGAGCTTCCCTACGACGAACACGTCACCATTGTTGCCCGCGTGGTAAACACCAGCCAGCGCAAAATGCACTCCCGACGGGGATTCATCTTTGAGGTAACCGTCAGCGATGAGCTCGACGCCAACGGTCAGCAACTGCGGATGACATTCTTCAACGGATATCAGGCCCGCAACGAACTCCAGCACGACACCGTGGCAATGTTCTCCGGCAAGGTCAGCTGGTATCAGGACCACCTGCAGCTCAGCCAGCCGGAGTACGCGATCCTAGATGAGGCGGCCGAAGCCGACCCACGACCCATCCCGATCTACCCGGCATCAGCCAAAATGCCGAATAAGAAGATCCGCGATCTGATGCAGCTCGTACTTGACCGTCTATCGCCCGCCGATGTCCCGGAATTCATCCCACAGAACCTATTGGAGTCCCGCGGCTACGTCAACCGCTTCCAAGCCCTGCTGGAACGACATCAGCCCCAGGAGATCCGTGACGGGTACCGGGCACGCGACCGCTTCGCTTATGAGGAAGCGCTGCTCTTGCTGTTGTCCTTAGCCGAGCGCAGCAGCGAGGTCAGCCAGCAGCGGGCCACACCCCGTCCACCCAAAGCCGCAGGAATCGCGGCCCGCTTTGATTCGAACCTGCCCTTCCAACTGACCGACGAGCAGATCACCGTGGGGAGGGAAATCAGCGACGACCTGCAAAAAGCGCACCCCATGCATCGACTGCTGCAGGGCGAAGTTGGCTCCGGAAAGACCTTGGTGGCCCTGCGAGCCATCCTTCAGGTCATTGACGCCGGGGGACAGGCAGCGCTGCTGGCCCCGACCGAAGTCTTGGCGACTCAGCATTACGAATCTATCCGGAGCATGCTCGGACCCCTGGCTGATCCTGGCCTCTTTGGTCAGGGTGAAGGCACCGGTGTTGCCCTATTGACCGGCTCGGCTAAAACTGCGCAACGCCGACAGGCTCTGCTGGGGATTGCCAGTGGCGAAACCGGGCTCATCATCGGGACCCACGCCTTGCTGGGAGAGCAGGTTCAGTTCGCTGACCTCGGGCTGGTCGTAGTTGATGAGCAACACCGCTTCGGGGTTGAGCAGCGGGACACGCTGCGTGCCAAGGGCAACGACTCGGTCCCGCATACGCTGGTAATGACCGCGACCCCGATACCCCGAACTGTCGCTATGACCGTGTTCGGTGATTTGGAAATCTCCACCATCCGGCGAATGCCCTTTGGCCGGGCTCCCATCACCACGCACCTGGTACCGCTGCAGCTGCCCGGGTATCAGCAGCGCATGTTTCACCGGATCGCCGAGGAAGTGTCCAAGGGGCACCAGGTGTATGTAGTATGCCCTCGTATTTCCGACACTCGCGGTGAGAGCGGCGTGCCCGCTGTATCTGCGACTGCGGGCGGCAGGGAACCAATGAGCGTCGAGGCCATGCATGAGCTGATGCACTTCATCCCGCTCTTCAACCAGGTGCGCGTGGAGTCGCTCCATTCCCAATTGCACGCCGAGGACAAGCACGCAATCATGGAAGAATTTGCTGCCGGGGAGATTGATGTGCTGATTTCCACGACGGTCATTGAAGTTGGTGTTGACGTTCATAACGCGACGTTGATGGTCATCGTTGATGCAGAAAATTTTGGTATTTCCCAGCTCCACCAGCTGCGCGGTCGAGTAGGCCGCGGTGGCTTGCCCGGCACCTGTTTGCTCACCACCTGGTTGGATGCGGATCACCCCTCGGTGAACCGGCTGCGCACCGTGGTGGGAAGCATTGACGGGTTCGAACTTGCCGAAGCGGATCTGGCCGAACGCAAGGAAGGCAACATCCTCGGAGTCCAGCAGTCGGGCAGCCGTTCATCGCTAAAGGTGCTCAGTGTGATGAAGGACCGGAACATCATCGAGAGGGCACGCGATGACGTGGCGCTATTGACGAGATCAGGGACATGGAAGACTGATTTTCCACGTCTTGCCACGACCCTTGCTTCCTGGGTGGATGACTCCACCCGCGAATTCCTAGAGAAGAACTAAAGTGACGTTTTTGAGCGATTCAGGGAAGGGCACATCATGAGCCGCATCATTGCAGGGGCCGCCGGTGGAATCAGTCTCAAGTCTGTTCCCGGGAACGCCACCCGGCCCACAACCGACCGGGTTAAGGAGGCCTTGTTCTCTCGGCTGGAAAGCTGGGGTGTCTTGCAGTCCGCGCGCGTATTGGATCTGTTTGCCGGCTCCGGGGCACTGGGCTGCGAGGCCGCCAGCCGCGGGGCTCGCAACGTCCTCCTGGTTGAAAAAGCGCTCAAGGCAGCGGCGGTGTGTCAGCAAAACGCCGGAGCCATTAACCGCGTCCTAAAAGCCGAAACCATCCACGTGCGCCGAGGCAGTGTCGATACGGTGCTGGAAGGTTTCTTTGATAACCAAACCGGGAATCCTAGCCGCACCTTTGACCTCGTGTTCTTGGACCCGCCGTATCCCTTGACGGATGACGAACTGGCGAAGACCTTGCAGAAAATCACCCGAGTTTTGGCTGATGATGCAACCGTGGTGGTAGAGCGTTCGAGCCGTTCTTCTGCGCCTCGGTGGCCCGAGGCGCTAGCGCCCTTGGCCGATAAAAAATACGGGGAAACCCATCTATGGTTTGCCGAACCGATCTAGGTCGGTTCCACTGAGCACTTCCGAAGGATGAGGCCCCGCAGTCTTCCATTCCTCGACGGTGGAGGAATTCACCGATCGATTGGTGGCGCTAAGTACGAGGTTTCCTGGATATCTCCGGCTGAACATTTCGGTCGGGGCGCTGACGGCAACGAAGTGGAAATTGGCCCGCGCGGCTGCAACCTGACTGTCCGTGAAGCGCAGCGGTGGGTCATCTCCGATGTTGACGAACAGTACGCCCTCGGGGGAGAGCCGGGAAGCCAACAGTCCATAGTAGTCCGGGGTGGTGAGATGTTCGGGGGCGTCCGGTCCGCTGAAGATGTCCAGGACGATGACATCGTAGATCTCGTTAGCCAACTCTGAAGTCAACACGCTGCGCGCATCTGCAGTGATCGTGTTTAGATGTGTTCCTGCCGGCAGGGGCAATTCTCGAAGGACGAAGTCGACAAGTTCTCGTTCGAGGTCCACGGCGACTTGTGTGCTGCCCGGGTATTGTTGCCCCGCCCACCGTGCCAGAGTCAGGGCGCCCGCTCCCAAATGCAACAAACGGAGAGGCTCGGCTGTTGGATAGAGGACTTTCATGTGGTTGGCAATACGAGCCAGGTACTCGTAGGCGATCTCGCTCGGGTGATCCATATTGACATGAGACTGCGGGGCATCGCCGATGGAGAGCACCTTGGCGCCGGCAATCAATGGATCCGTCTCGATAACGGCATGGGCTTGACGGATGCTCAGCCATTGGGAGGGATGATGTTCTGCCACAGCTCAACCCAGTTTCGTTTGCAGCGAATTCAAGCGCTCAATAGCCAACTGAAGCACTTCAGGACGTTTGCAGAACGCGAAGCGCAACAACGTCGAGCTACGTTTATCTTGCGTGTCCTTGCAGAACACCGAGAGTGGAATGGCAGCCACGCCCGCTCTCTCCGGCAGGAGACGGGCGGTATTTACCGCGTCCGTTAGCCCAAGCGGTGCAATGTCCGCTACGAGGAAGTAGGTGCCGCGAGGACGCAGGACCGTCATACCCGCTGCTTCCAGACCAACTGCCAGCTGCTCCATCCGAGCAGCTAGACCTAAAGCGAAATCAGCGAAGTAGCTGGCGGGCAGTTGCAGGGCTTGGGCAACTGCGTGCTGAAATGCTGGCCCTGAAGAGTAAGTCAAGAATTGTTTAACTGTCCTTACAGCATCGATGAGGTGCTCAGGGCCGGTGGCCCAGCCCACCTTCCACCCCGTGAAGGAGAAGGTCTTGCCTGCCGAGGAAATGGTGATGCTTCGTTCAAATCCTCCGGGCAGGGAAGCAATGGGGGTATGGGTGACCCCAAAGGTCAAGTGTTCATAGACTTCATCCGAAATGATCAGACAGTCATGCCGGTGGGCCAACTCGATAATGCGTTGTAGAACGTTGGGACTGAAGACGGCGCCGGTTGGATTGTGGGGGTTATTTAGGATGATCAATCGTGTGCGGTCGTTGATCACTGAAGCTAGCTCATCCAGATCGGGTTGGAAATCAGGTTGGCGCAGCGGCACGACCCGGTGAACCCCATTAGCCAACCCAATCGTCGCGCCGTACGAGTCATAGAAGGGCTCAAAAGTGACAACTTCGTCGCCGGGTTCCGTAAAGGCAAGGACGGAAGCCGCGATGGCTTCCGTCGCACCAGTAGTTATTACCACCTGGCTTCCGGGATCCACCGTGAGACCGTAGAACCGGTGCTGGTGCTCGGCAACTGCTTCACGCAATGCTGGAATCCCACCGCCCGGAGCGTACTGATTCGCACCGTCCGCGATTGCTTGGATGGCGATGTCGCGGATTTCTTGCGGGCCCTCGGTATCGGGGAAACCCTGACCGAGGTTAACCGCCCCATGTCTGGATGCAAGCGCGGTGATCTCTTCAAAAATGGTGCGGCCCATCTGGCCACGGGCATCAACCAGATTCGCGCCAAGTGCGGTTCGCAACCATGGGCTAGGTGTCGTCATGGGAACCATTATGCGCGGCTCTGGAACGGAATTCACACTTGCCGCGTCTTGTCTTGTTACACGCCACTAACTGAGGCTTCGGCGTTGCCTGCCGGATTCTTGATAGATTCAGACTATGCGTCGAGCCGTCTGCCCCGGATCTTTTGATCCCATCCATAATGGTCATGTAGAGATCATCGCGCGCGCCGCGAGTCTTTTTGACGAGGTAATCGTTGCCGTCTCGACGAATTATTCTAAGAAATACCTGTTCAGTGAGGAAGAACGCGTGGTCATGGTCGACGAGACTCTCGGTGGCCTGAGAGGGGTATCTGCGATGCCTATGGGCAATGGCTTGCTTGCCGATTTCTGTAAAGAACAGGGAGCGGAGGCCATTGTCAAAGGGCTGCGCAGCACTGTTGACTACGCGTACGAAATCCCGATGGCAACGATGAACCGGCACCTGACCGGAGTTGAAACGGTCTTCCTGCAGGCGGACACCCGGTATACCCATTTATCTTCCTCATTGCTCAAGGAAGTCTCGGCGTTGGGTGGAAACGTTTCAGAGTATTTTCCCCGAGCAGTTATGAAGCGGATTGCAAAGCTCTGAGTCTCCCGCAGCGTCTGGGAGGGGCAAACGCACAGGCTGCTATATTGCAGTTTCATCAACTAACAGATTGGTAGGTCTCACAGTATGAATTCTCAGCGCCGGATAACTAAAGCGGTAATACCAGCGGCCGGATTAGGAACGCGTTTCCTGCCGGCAACTAAGGCCATGCCAAAGGAAATGCTCCCTGTGGTAGATCGCCCTGCTATCCAATATGTGGTGGCTGAAGCAGTGAACGCTGGATTGAATGATGTCTTGATGATTACCGGACGTAGCAAACGTGCTCTCGAGGATCACTTTGACCGTGTTCCGGCTCTGGAGCAGACGCTGGAAGACAAGGGAGACATAGCTAAGCTTCGCAGCGTTCAAGAAGCTACGGCACTGGGAGACATCCACTACGTGCGCCAAACCGATCCGAAGGGTCTTGGGCACGCAGTGCTATGCGCGAAGAAGCATGTTGGCAACGAACCATTCGCCGTTCTTCTGGGCGACGATCTCATCGATGAGCGCGATGAGGTTCTTAACACGATGATCGAGGTTCAAGAGCGTACTGGTGGCTCGGTTATCGCACTAATGGAAGTCGATCCAAAAAACATCAGCGCATACGGGTGCGCAGATGTCACCGAGATTGACGGGGAGAGCTACGTTAAGGTCAACGGACTGGTTGAAAAACCAGCAGTGGAGGAAGCGCCTAGCAATCTGGCTGTCATCGGGCGTTACCTCCTCCACCCGCGCGTTTTCGAGGTTCTGGAGCACACGCAACCAGGGCGTGGCAACGAGATTCAGCTGACTGATGCGCTTCAGGAACTTGCCGCCGCCGATGGTGATGGTGCAGGCGTGTACGCGGTGGTGTTCCGCGGTCGCCGTTACGACACGGGTGATAAGTTGAGCTACCTGCAGGCGATCATCTCTTTGGCTGTAGAGCACGACGAACTGGGCGACGGACTGAAGCCGTGGCTTCGGGAGTTCGCTGCGAGTATGGAGAACTAGGATCTTGGAGGGGCTACTCAGCATAATCACATTTATGTTGAGTAGCCTTTTCATTTGCGGCAACGAGAGTGAAAAGTATAGTAGCTTCGCTGTGAGCAAGAAACAGCCGACAAGCGGAGTATTGGATGTCCCATAAGAGCAAGGGTGGATCTACGGAAGTCGCTTCACGTAGCGTCCGATTCGGCACCGCACGTCGTCGTCGGCGTAGAGTGCGGGCGATTGTTCTTTCTGTTGTGAGCCTGGTGCTGGTGGCGGCGCTCGGTGCAGGCTACTATCTGTTCAACCTCAGCCATAAGTTCAATTCGCAGAAAAGCACAGTTTCGATTGATTTCACGCCTGAGGAGGAAGAAGCTCGTCCAGTTAAGGATCCTGAGGACGGCTCAATGAATATTTTGCTGCTGGGCGTGGATCACAGTGACGAAGCCGACGCTGGCGCGAATTCTCTTACCGAAGCGGCCGGTCAACGCAGCGATTCAATGATGCTGGTGCATATCCCGGAAACCCGGGATGAAGTCTTCGTCATGTCGTTGGTCCGCGATACTTGGATTGAGATTCCGGGCCACGGAATGAATAAGCTCAACTCTGCGATATCCCTGGGCGGTGTCCCACTACTCATGCAGACGCTGGAAGGAACTTTTGATACGAAGATCGATCACGTTGCGATGATCGATTTTGAGGGATTCCGGGAGCTGAGCACTGCGCTAGGCGGAGTCACCGTTGATAACGACATCGCATTTACCGCTAACGATACTGATTACTACTACCCTGAAGGTTCAATTACCCTAGAAGGGGATCGGGCTCTTAGGTTTGTGCGCGAACGCAAATCCTTCACCGATGGCGATTACCAACGTGTACGGAACCAAAGGAAGTTTATTTCGGCAGCGGTCGATCAGATGTTGGCACCCGGAGTATTGACCAATCCGGCCAAGGTGTATGACCTGGTGGACAAGGTTTCTCCGTATTTGACCTTTGATGAATCTTTTGACGCTGCGACAATGGTCGGCCTAGGCATGCAACTTAAGAATGTGGGTGCAGAAGAACTTAAAATGTTCACAGTGCCCACCGCTGGAAGCTCAATCAGCCCTGATGGACAGTCAATAGAGTTAGCGAACGAGAAAGCAATCTTTCGGATCCGCGAGGCGCTACGCACCGATAAAATGAGCGAGTACCTGGCTGAGAACCCGCCCCCCGATTAATATCGAACTTTAGTGCGAGATGAGTCACTAACGCAACTCAGAGGTGATTGCGCGTCTAGATGGCGCTATCAACTAGACTTTGAGCTGTCCTAATTGACTTTACGATTAGATCTTTACGCGTTGCAAGAGGAATCGAACGAACATGACAGTTGCCGAGGTTGCCGAACAACATGGTTTGCACCGGGTAGGCGCTCGCCCATCGCTGGGCAACTATCTCAAGCAGACTTGGGAGCGGCGTACCTTTATTTATGAACTTGCGAAGGCACGCGTCCAATCCCAAAATGAGCGCAATCGTTTGGGTATGGTATGGGTTGTCCTCAAGCCAACCTTGAACGCTCTCATGTATGGATTCATTTTCGGAGTTCTGCAGGGAGGTAGTCGCCCTGCTGATTTCCCCATTTACGTAGTAATTGGCGTCTTCCTTTTCGAGTTCTTCAGCTCGTCTATGACCGGAGGAGCAAAGTCAATCACCGGCAACACTGCGCTCGTGCAGTCGCTTTCATTTCCTCGAATGTCGTTGCCCGTCGCGCAGGTTACTCAGAACTTCCTAACTCTGATGCCGATGCTCGTAGTAATGTTCCTGTATGCGGTGATTTTGGGATCGATGCCTAAGTGGAGCTGGTTTGCAATCGTCCCGATAGTTCTGCTCTTTACTGTCTTTAACATGGGTATTGCTTTCATCTGCGCGCGAATCACTGTTCACATTAGGGACTTCACCAATATCCTTCCACTGATCGGTCGCGTTCTCTTCTACACTTCTGGCGTTCTCTTCAGTGTTGATCGACTCCTGGGATCGTGGCCGTGGATGATCTCTGTCTTTGAGTATCACCCGATCTATCAGACGCTAACACTCGCCCGCTCGCTAATCATGGACAGCGTTCCGTATGAGCCCCGAGCATGGTTTGTTATCGCAGCGTGGGCGATCGGAACTCTAATATTTGGTCTCATCTTCTTCTGGAAAGCCGAGGAGCGTTACGGCCGTGTCAATTAGTTTCGATGACCTAATCAATCCGCAACTGCACCCCGAATATCAACCCGAACCTGTTTTCTCAGATGCCACGACGTTTGAGGCCAGTGAAGGGCAAGAAAAGGAGGAGCAGTCCTCCCTGGAGATCGATCCCAACCGAAACCCTGTCGTAATTGTAGACAACCTACACGTCAAGTATCAGGTCTACTCCAGCGGAAAGTCTGTGGGAAATGCCGGAGCACGTCGTCTTCTACAGACAAAGATGAGGGGACTGCGCACCGTTCACGCTCTAAAGGGGATATCGTTCGTCGCGTACGAGAACGAATCGATCGGCATTATCGGGACCAACGGGTCTGGAAAGTCCACACTTCTGCGAGCTATTACAGGATTGACTCCGCCATCTTCAGGAGCGGTGTATGCGACGTCGCGGCCGAATCTGCTAGGTGTAGGTGCTGCGTTGATTCCCGACCTTTCAGGCGATAAGAACATCACCCTCGGTGGGCTGGCACTTGGTTATGACAGACCAAAAGTGGAAGAAATGCGTGAGGACATCACTAAGTTTGCAGAGCTAGAAGAATTCATCGATCTGCCAATGCGAACTTATTCGTCTGGCATGAGTGCGCGTCTGAAATTCGCCATTGCAGCTTCCAAACAGCACGATATTTTGATCGTTGATGAAGCATTAGCTGTAGGAGATGCCAAATTCCGCAAACGCAGTGAGGCCAAAATCCGGGAAATGCGCGAGAACGCAGGAACGATCTTTCTGGTTTCCCACTCGATGGGATCGATCCGGCAAACTTGCAATCGTGTGATCTGGATTGAAAAGGGCGTGCAGAAAATGGACGGTGACCCGAATACCGTCATCAAGGCGTACGAGAAATTCAAGAAGTAGCGTATGACTAATTTTCCAGGTGTTTCATACGTCATGCCTGTGCTCAATGAGGCCAATTATTTAGTAGATGCCGTTGGTTCAATTCTTGACCAGAGCTACCCAGGGGCAAAGGAACTGATTATTGCTCTAGGGCCAAGTGTGGACGGAACCAACGAGGTCGCTCAGCGCCTTGCGGAGACAGACGAGCGTATCGTTCTCGTGCAAAATCCGGAGGGGCGAACGCCAATTGCCTTGAATCTGGCGATACGAGCCTCGAGCTATCCGGTCATCATTCGCGTCGATGCCCACAGTGAGTTGCCGGAGCATTACACGCGTCGAGGGGTCGAGACACTATTCCGGGTCCAGGCACACGATGTAGGAGGGTTGATGGACGCTCGCGGCAGAACCCCGCTACAACGCGCCATTGCGGCTGCCTATAATTCACGCTTTGGTTTTGGTGGGGCCGCGTACCATTCCGGTGCGCCCGAAGGTCCAGCCGAGTCTGCGTATCTCGGAATCTTTCGGCGCGAAGTTTTCGACGAAGTGGGTTTTTACGATGAGTCCATGCTACGAGCTCAAGATTGGGAGCTCTGCCACCGAATCAGGGAAGCGGGCTACAGAGTTTGGTTCGATCCGGAGCTGAAAGTAGGTTACTATCCGCGTGACACTTTCCGTGCTCTGGTTTCCCAGTCATTTGCCTCCGGTACCTGGAGAGCGGAAATTGCTCGCCGATACCGCGATGGAAAATCATTGCGTCATGTAATACCGCCGCTGATGGTAGTCGGTGTAACCGCTGGCGTCGTCGCAAACTTAATGCGGCCCATGGTCAAAAGATCGGGGCCGTCCAGCGCGAGGCGTTTTTTGAACTTGGTTTCTGCTGCTCCCTATGTTTACGGAGGACTAGCTGTATGTGAGGGAATGCGAGGCCAGGCCCCAAGAACGAGTGAAAGGCTTCTCACAGGGGCGGTATTCCCGGCCATTCACTTTCCCTGGGCTCTTGGGTATGTGCGCGGACTGCTTCTCGGTGCGGGAAACACTGTTGATAGAGGCAGAGTGAACCATGGACGTTGAGCGACCAAAGAATCCAACGCTCGAGCAACTGCGCGAGATTTGTCAGCCGCCTGAGGTCCGCTCGCGGCGGAATGCTGAACATTGGACCGCCGAACTGTACCTTCGGCATGTCTCCATCTATCTAACCGCTGTTTTAGTGCGCACTCGAATTACGGCCAACGGAGTCACCGGCCTGATGATTCTCGCTGGGTGGAGCATGTCATTGGCGCTCCTGATCCCCGGCGTATGGGGGCCGGTTTTGGCACTCTTGCTGTCGCAGTTGCAGCTTTACTTTGATTGCTCGGATGGTGAGGTAGCCCGTTGGAGATCGAGTCAGTCTCCCAAAGGCATCTTTATTGACATGGTCGGCCATCACACTACCGAAGCCTTCATTCCCCTTGCGTTAGGGTATCGAGCATTCCGGGAACTTTCTGCTAATGGAACGACAATCTCCCAGGCGTGGCCCACTCTATTCATGGCAGCGTGTTTGGCCGTACTACTCGTATTGAACCGCTCTCAATCGTTGATGGTTCATGCCGCACGTGGAATGGCTGGGTTAGGCAAGCTGCCTGATACCGCTGAAGCGCGAGCGGTACCGACAACCAGTCTCATCGGTCGGCTGCGTGCCATGGCCAAATTTCTCCCTTTTCATAAGCTATTGCACGCTGTGGAGCTTAGCTTGATCATACTCTTTAGCGCCGTGGTGTCAGCCTTTCTCGGCCAACCGGGGTTGGGGGAGAAATGGGTGATTTGGATCCTTCTGCCAGCCACATTCCTAGTGAACATTGGGCACTTCATCTCTTCAATGGCGTCTTCACGCCTTAAGTAGAAAAGCCTAAAACAACTATGAGTCGTGAGGGGAACGTGATGCATGCAGTGCCACCGTCGGTGGGGGTAGTTATTCTGACTATGGGGAGGAGACCAGCCGAATTACAGCGTGCACTCAACTCTCTTCTTAGCCAAAAAGGCGTAAATATCGATGCGGTGGTGGTGGGAAATGGATGGGACCCTGAAAGAATCCCCGCCTCGATCAGGACTCTTTTCCTTCCAGAGAATCTGGGAATTCCGGCCGGACGTAACGCCGGTGTACCGATGGTCTCAGGCGAATTCCTATGCTTCCTTGATGATGATTCCTGGTTCCTTGAAGATAATTTTCTAACCTCAGCCATTGAACGATTCCGCCTCCATCCGGGCATGGGGCTACTACAGCCTAGAATCACCGACCCAGAACGTGACGATGATCCTACACGTTGGATTCCGCGCTTGAACAAGCGATCTGCTGAAGTACCGAGCAAGGTATTCCACGTCGGAGAAACGTGCCTAGTTATGCCCCGCGAGGTCTTCGAAGAAACCGGAGGATGGGCGGGTGGCTTCTGGTACGCCCACGAGGGCATCGAATTAGCATGGCGTGTTTGGGACACGGGTAGATACGCGTGGTATGCGGGCGATATGAGAATCGGGCATCCCGTGGTCGATCCTCGGAGACACGACGAATTTTACCGCCTGAACGCGCGCAACCGCGTCTGGCTGGCGCGCCGCAACCTGCCCCTGCCGTTCCGCTGGCTGTACACCGTGGACTGGGCAATGGTGGAATGTCTACGGCTCGGTCGGAACAAGTCGGCTGTGCGCCAGTACCTCTCCGGTTGGAAGGCTGGTTGGAAAGGCAGCCCCTGGTACCAGCAGCCGCGCAGGAAAATTCGCTGGGCCACGATCCTGCGCATGAGCGTGGCCGGTCGCCCACCGCTCATCTGATTTAGCGTTTGCGAGCGCACCGACTAGATTGGGAGAATCAGCCGCGATGTCTGAAAGGCGAACCTAAAATGAAAACCGTATTAACTTACGGGACCTTCGACCTGTTCCACATCGGCCACTTAAACATGCTCAAACGGCTGAAGGAAAAAGGCGAACGGCTCATTGTGGGAGTCTCCACCGACGAGTTCAACGCCCTAAAAGGCAAACGACCGATCGTGCCCTTCGAGCAGCGTATCGAGATCGTGCGCTCCATCCGTTACGTCGACGAGGCCATCCCTGAAATGACATGGGGTCAGAAGCGCACCGATATCGCCAAATACGACGTGAACGTCTTCGGTATCGGCGAGGACTGGAAGGGCCGCTTCGACGACCTTGAGGATCTAGTGGAGGTCTTCTACCTGCCACGCACTTCGGGGATATCCACCACTGAGATGAAGCGCGTGCTCAGCGAGTTTGATGAACGCCATGTGGAGTCGCTAAAGAACACCCTTGATACGCTGAGCCAGATCGTCAAGGAGCTGAGCTAGCCGTGCTGAGGTTGACGGGATCCATTCATCCCACGGCGGTCGCATCCGATCCGGACTAGAACAGGTAGGTACTCGAAATGCTAGCAGGATGGCGGGGGAAGATCGGGCGCAACCTGCCCGAGCCGCTGGTACGCCGCATACTTGGAGCGACCCTAAAAGTCGCCCCAGGGGCGAGAGGGCAAACCATCACTCAGTTGCGTGAGAACGCCGAACGGGACTCAACAGCGCTCGCAGCGGAGCTCGGTATTGAATTCGACCGCGCCGCGCCGGGCCTGCCGTTCACAATTCATACAGCGAACTGGGAACGGCTACATCACGCGTTGGCAGCCGCCGGGCTACGAGTTCAACGGTTGCACGACGCCCACTCCAATGCTGCCGCGGCGGCCTGGAGCGTCTGCACCTCTGCCGCTCCAACCGGAGGAATCGCTGACCTACGCGGATGCGGTGCCGTCTGGCAGGTTTTCCCTGGGGGCTTGGAAGCGCTGGTTGACGCGCAGGATTTCAACGGGACGGTAGACGCAGTCTATACCTGGGTGGATGCTAACGACCCCGTCTGGTACGGCTCTTACCAGCAGCAGCTGCGAGCCGCGGCCCGTCCAGCAGGGGACAGTGCAGTAAACCTGGCCCGATTCGCATCCCGTGACGAGTTGCGCTATTCGCTGCGCTCCCTTGAGATGAACCTGCCTTGGATCGACAAGATCTACCTGGTCACCGCTGGCCAACGCCCCGCTTGGCTGGCCGAGGAGCACCCCCGGCTAAACGTTGTGGATCACCGCGAAATCTTCAGCAACCCTGACCAATGTCTGCCCACCTTCAATTCGCACGCCATCGAATCGCAACTGGCGAACATCCCGGGGCTCAGTGAGCACTTCCTCTACGTCAATGACGACGTGTTCTTTGGACGGTATCTGCACCCTAACACCTTCTTCGGTCCCGTGGGGCAGGCCAAGTACTGCCTCACAAAGGGACACTTTGCCGAAGCCGAGGATCTCGGTCTGCCGATCAACCAAGCTGCGGCCAACAACCGGCAAGTCATCCTGGAGCACTTCGGCCGCACAACCTCGCGCAAGTTCCAGCACGTTGCGCATCCACAGCGCTTAGATGTTCACCGCCGCATCCACAAAGACCTCGGGTCGAGAATCGCGGAGATCGCCACTCATGATTTCCGCGCGGCGACCGACTTGTCTATCCCTTCCTCGCTGGCACACCAGTATGCCGCGCGACTGGGCATGGGTTACCCCACATCGGTCAAATACCAGTATGTGGACATCGGGACGGACAGCTTCCACCTGGACATGCTGCGTCTTGCCCGTAATAGCGGTCTGGACATGTTCTGTATAAACGAGGTTCTATCAGCTGCCGACCCCAATCGGCGTTCACACGTCGTGAGTGAATTTTTGAGTGCCAGCTTCCCGATCGCTTCATCTTTCGAGAAGTAGTTTTAGCGGTTTCGACACCAAATACTTCTGTGTCATCGGCTCGTCGCCAGCTAAACAGTAGTAATTTTCTGCCTCGATAGCCATGATGGTGCTCATCCATTCCATTTGATGGTGATGGTTGTGGTATCCGTCTGAAAGGGACTCCTGTCAGGCAGTTCTTTGATGAGGTAGACCTCTTGGAAGAAGCGGCCGGCCTTTTGTGGCCCTTCTCGGCCGAGGGCGTAGGGCAGCGATGGCGATGATCTAATTTCTGGGCGTGCCGTGAGACAGTAAAAAGTCGAGGTCTTCACGAGAATGGAGGTTCCTACACACTCCATTTCGAAAGACCTCGACGTTGTCCCATACTGCTCTTTACCCCTTCGGATCTGACCACGTTCGGGTCTGGTGCAGGAGTAGGTGACATCGAACGTAGCTAGCCGAGGAGGCTGGCATGAACGGGTGCCGCTATGCCTAAGCTCTTCCCCCAAGGAGTTCGGCGATGACGTCGTGCGCGTCGCGATGAACCGCGAGGCCGGCGTCTGGTTGCGCAGGTCGCGAAAGAGTTCGGCGTCCATGTTAGAACCCTGGACAAATGGCTGTAAGAGGCCCGCATCGAGTCTGGCGAGCAGCCTGGCCAGACGAAGTCAGAGTCCGCGGAACCGCGCGAGCTGCGCAAACGCAACCGGCTCCTCGAGCAAGAGGTAGAAGTCCTGCGCCGCGCGAGGGTGTATCTGTGACCGGCTCATCTGCGGGGAAAATGATGTACCCGCTCGTGACCGAGCGCGCCGAAGACGCAATCCCCCGTCGCGGTGTCGTGCCGGGTACTCAAGCTCGCCCGCCCGCCGTATTACCGCTGGAAGAAGAATCCCATCACGCGGCGCGAACCCGACGAGGCGTACCGCGCAAACGCGTTGTCCGACGCTCATCGCGAGGACCCCGAGTTCGGGTACCGGCTCCTGGCTGACGAGGCCCGCGTTGAGTATGGCGAAGTCATGTCAGACTGAACCGCGTGGCGGATTGCCTCGTCGAATGGCTGGTGGAGCGTGTTCGGGAAGAAGCGCGGCAAGAACGGCAAGAAGCCCGGCCCCGCCGTTCACGACGGCCTCTGCGTCGTCATCGACGAGGACGGTCGTGAACGCCATCAGTTCGTCGCAGACAGTGCGAACCAGCCCTGGCTGGCCGATATCACTGAGCATAAAACCGCGGAAGGTAAGCTGTATCTCTGTGCGGTGAAGGACGCCTTCAGTGGCAGGATTGTCGGCTACTGGATTGACTCAAAGATGAAAGCCTCGCTTGCCGTGCGCGCCTTCCGAAACGCTATGGCCAGACGCGGCAACGTGAAGGGTTGCATCGTCCATTCCGGTCGAGGATTGCAATTTCGAAGCAGGAAACTGCGTCGCGAGCTCGCCTGCAATAATCACGTCGGGTCTATGGGAAGAGTCGCGTCGTGCGGTGACAATGCGGCGATCGAATCGTTCTTCAGTCTGTTGCAGAAGAACGTGCTGGACCGGCGTTCGTGGGCCTCGTGCGAAGAGCTGCGCATCGCGATCCTGACGTGGATCGAGCGGACGTATCACCGGCGTTGTCGTTAGGCTCGGTTGGGGCGTTTGACTCCGATCGAGTTCGAGACCGTGATGAGCAAGGACCTGGCCCTCGCGGCCTAACAGGAACTGACACTTCCTCCCGCACCAGACCCGTGTGAGTCAAGCCGTGACATGTAGGCACCAGATTGCCAGTGAATATTCGGAACTGCCAAGACACCGAAGTGAAAGTGGATCCTTGTATCGGTGGTATTGAAGCTTAGACGCTCTACTTTTCAGATCAGGTCTCCTTTTGGCTGTTGAGGAGGTAATTATCGTAAGACTACCGGGGCTAACGCCTTAGGTCCTTCTGGAAGCGCTAACCGATAACCCTCCAGTTTCTTGCTCACATAGAGTAGTACTAAAATGAACTATAGGGCAGCAAAGCCGCTTGAAGGGTCATGTTCTCTGTCTTGGAGGGGTCAAGAAGAAATTGGATAAAAAACAAACAGGAGATGAGTGCTTTCAGATCAAAGACTACTCGTGGTCGTCGACAGGAAGACTCAGTTTCTTGCTTGTAAACTGCGGGAATATCATTGATCCGAGTCAAACTACAGTTTCTCTCTTGAGCAACAACAAGACAAGACATTCGATCCGCGTGGTAGACGTCCTGCAACACGGTTTGCATTGCGAGGTAGAGGTCCCGGATCGGGTGAAATGTAGAATCGTCGTTCGAGTCTCCTCGGGGCAAACGTTACCTGTCGCACTGCCTGACGCCCTTGCTAGTTCTCAAAGCGGTTTGTCTGGTCGAATTTTACAGGTTCTCCGTGGCAGGTTCGGTAACCCTCAATGGATATACAGAACGGCAAAAAGTAGCCAGCCAGCCAAAATATCTGTGACAACACACAGTGGTTCAGTCGAAATTGAGGAAAACGCTAACGAATTTCGTCAGCTTGTCTTCAGACGTCGCGGCGGGAAAGAAGTAGCTAAAGGAAATGTTATTGCCAGCGGGGCGAGTTCGTTCGCGATAAATGAATTTGAGCCGCTACTGACTCTATTTCCCGACGGAGAATCGCTTTGGGACTGCGGGTATGGCTTAGCGAAAGATTCGCGTCTTAGCTACTCAGGTAAAGTATCTTCAGAACCTAGAAAGAATCTCATATATCCCTGGTTCTGGATGGCAAATGACCTAGCCGTGGTCAAAGCCAAAGTGTACTGGACAAAGGATGCTCACCTGGCAATGAAAGTCGTTAAGAAGGGAATACGAAAAGCGTGAAGATCTCATTTTTGTTGACTACTGGGGATACCAGTGCAGGAACCGAACACGCAATTCAGTCACAAATCCTGGGTTTGCTTCAGTACGGCCATGAAGTATCAGTGCATAGCGTTTACCACACAAACGGCCGTCTTAGAAGAAGTTTACCTGACGATGTGAAGGTCACGTACTGGGTCGATCGCAACGGTTTGGATCTTACAGGAAGCATTTCTGAAGAACAGGCCTATCGCCTTAGTCAAGAACCCTCATCACTAGTACCCGAGGCGTGGGACGACCAATTTACCAAGCTTAGCGATATCATATGTCAATATAAAATTCGCGAGATTCATGAAGAAATTGTTGTAACCACGACTCCTGCTCTCGCAATGTTAGCGTCGTATTTTCTTCCAACCAGTACGGTGATCGTTGCTCAAGAACACCGCGCGAGCATGCAACGCGGGATTGGGATAACTCCTCTTGCGAATGTCGCACATGACCTTGACGCGGTAATTTCCCTCAACAACGAAAATGCCGAGTGGATTAAGGATCGCTTTCCGGAGTCCGGTTTCGTAAATGCAGTTATTCCCAATTCGATTCCTGACACATTCAGGCCTCGTTCTTCACCTGAGTCCCACGTGATTATGGCTGCTGGCCGTTTTGCCCCAGGAAAACAATTCGATCAACTGATAGAAGCATTTTCAATATTTAAGGACGACCATCCCGGATGGACTCTACGGTTGTTTGGTGAAGGAAAGGGAGAAAATAAGCTTCGCGAACTAGTAGGCAATCTTAATCTACATGATTCTGTAGAAATTATCACAGGGGTCAGTGATCTCACAGCGGAGTGGGCTGAAGCAGGAATTCACGCGATGACGTCTCGGAGCGAGGGACAACCTCTAGTTATCTTGGAGGCTTCAGCAGCGGGAGTCCCTACAGTAGCCTACGACTGTCCGATAGGTCCCAGGAACATGATTACTCACGGTAAGGATGGGTTCCTGGTGCCCCTGAATAATGTGGCCGCGTTCGCTGAGACTTTGGGAGACCTGGCCTCGGACGTTGAACTTCGCGCTCGAATGTCCCTCAGATCAATCGAGACAGCAAAGCATTACTCTCCTAGTAGGATCAATGAAAAGTGGGTCCGGTTGTATGAGCGTCTGCTTCGCCGACGCAGTCCAAACGACACGCGCGCAGAGGTTAACCTTGCCAAGATTCATCATCCAGTTGAGACTCCGGCGGAAACGGACACGGGAGTACTTCTTCCTCGTAGCCACGAAATGGATTCGGAACGAGCTTTCTCAGTCCCCTTTGTAGAACCCAATGAATTATCAGCTGATAAATCTCGATCAACCAACCGTTGCTTCGTTCAAGCGATTTTGAGAGAATCTGGGATACCAGCCGTCGAAATACCTACTTACGGGTATTATCGATCTGCTTTCGCCATTCGAGAAGAGGACCGGAACGCTTTTGTTCACTCTTTAGCTCACTCGGAAGAAGCCGGACTCTGTGTGCGACCGATGGCAGGAAACTCTCGACTGTCTAAGGAGGATTGGCATCCATCATACGATTCTCTGTCTGATTATTTACTTTCTACAGCAAATGTATTCCGTATATTTTTTCCCGTCTCTGATGAAGTTCGGCGGTTTACATTCGGTTCTGTTTTTGCAGTAGATGTCGAAATATGGGCGAATAGCTCTGACGTCTACTTTCCACCCCGAAACAACCGTGGAGTTGACCGGTTGTTCGAGCAGGACTTTCTGCGTGGCAGAGTGTTACTAGATGCCTCGATATGGGATGATATCAACTTTCCTATTGATGTCGTATACACTTGGGTCGACGATAGTGACGAGGGCTGGCGTCAATCCAAGAGTGAATACGAGACAAGAGAATTAGACAGCCACCCTTTGGCCTCCGGCAGCATGCGCTTTAAGAATAGAGATGAACTTCGGTATTCGGTTCGAAGTGTTCGTGCGTTTATGCCCTGGGTGCGTAATATCTATATCGTAACTGCAGACCAGTTTCCGCAATGGCTTTCCGAAGAGTCAGATATTCGCGTAGTCACACACAAACAAATATTTCCCGATAACTCTGTATTGCCTGTGTTTAACTCGCATGCAATCGAGGCTTCTTTGCACCGAATCGAAGGTTTGTCCGAGCATTTCTTGTACATGAATGACGATACGTTACTATTGCGAATGCAGGATCCTGGAACTTACTTCCATGCTAATGGAACCGCCAAGTTCTTCATGTCTTCTGTTACGATCGATACTCGTTCAGAGGACGTTGAACCTCATATGTGGGCAGCGCAAAATAACCGCAGAATATTATTGCAAGACTTCGGCAAGGTCATCACGCGAGGAATGCTTCATACGCCGCATCCACACCGAAAATCAGTCCTCGAAAGGATTGAGTCACAGTATCCGCAAATCTTTGCTGCCGTGAGGGCATCAAGATTTCGAAGTCCAAACGATATTTCATTGTTGTCATCTTTTGCGCAGTACTACGGTTATTTTGTTCGTGAGTATATTCCCGGAAGTATTCGTTATGCCTTTTGCTCAAGGTCGGACGCAAAGATCGAAGCTAAGCTATCCATGCTGCAACGCAGCGAACGATTTGACGTTGTTACCTTCGGCGAAGGGGAGAGCTCCATATATACAGATGAGCAATTAGATCACATGGTTGATCAATTTCTACGCAGTCGTTTCCCTTATCCATCTCCCGATGAAATAGTTCTACTATCCGGAGGTGACTCCGAATGAGTAGGATCAAGTTGCTACAGGAACGCGCTCACACCGTAGGCTCTCGTCTAAAGCGAGGCTTCAATTCTCGGCTCAGTGAAAAAAAAGCATCGCTACGTTCAATAAGCATTAAATGCTCTTCCGCTGAGGCGCGGAATTTCAAAAGTCTGCTCAGACTCCCTGTAGGCTATCGAGTAGGTACTATCGATGCTGATCTATCGCTGCCTCGAGCCGCTGCGGACAATTTGAGATTCTTAGAAGCACGTTTGCAGAAGACATCGCTTCCGTACTGGTCTTTGAATATTAAACCGTGGTCTCTCCCCCAACTTAACCTGTTAGAAGACGACTTTGATTCTTTTCTTGAGACTTTAAAGAATGATGCTGAATTCAGTTCTTGGTATTACAAGCCGATTCTTGAGAATGGAACGACTAGTCCGTCCACGGGGTTAGTGCAAGATCTCAAACAAGATTCTAAAGTTTTCTGTGGTATTCGGCTGTTCAGATATATAGCTCCTGCTGCTAATTCCTCCTTCTGCGCTACAGAAGCACAGGGGATCGATTTAGTAAGATGGGAGGTTCGAAGCGATGAACTTGTGCTTTTGAGCAGAGCTTGGAATTCCAAGTGTGTGGAACTACCGAATCCTGCGATCGACGAGGACGTCTTTTCGGCCACGGTTGCACTGGCCAACAGTGCGACAGGTCATCATGTAGATTTCCCCGTGGATGCCGTTATTACTTGGGTGGACGGGAATGATTCAAAATGGATGGACCGGAAGAACGAAGCTCTCGCCTCGGAGGGGAAGGCTCTAGTTCAGGATGCCACAAGTGTAGCAAGATTCGAACCACTTGATGAGTTGAGGTATTGTCTTCGATCGATTGAGCAGTACGCTCCGTGGATCCGAAAAATTTTTCTTGTAACCGATCAGCAGGTCCCGCATTGGCTATTCGTTGACGAAAATGACAAGCTAACCGTAATCGACCACAAGGATATCTGGAAGGATGATGGAGTGCTTCCTGTGTTTAATTCTCATGCAATTGAAGCAAACCTTCATCGAATTCCTGGTCTAAGTGATCATTTCTTATATTTTAATGATGACATGATACTTACAGCTCCGCTTTCGCCTGATAACTTTTTTCACCCCAGTGGGGTATCGAAGGTTTTCTATTCGAAGGCGTTGGTAGATTTTTCGCCCGTATCGACTGGCGATAATGTTTCTACAGTTGCTTCTAAAAATGCGAGGTCTGTCCTTACATCCATCGGACTGCCCGCCATGAATAGAAAGTTCTTTCATACGCCCTATCCGCTCAGGCGCAGCATTCTCGAGGAGCTGGAGCTGTTATTTCCGGAGCTTATTTCACAGGTGAGCGCGAATAAATTCCGCTCCATGGAGGATATTGCTCTTGCTGGTTCTTTCTATTTCAATTACTGCTTGGCTAAGGGGCAAGCGGTTCCTGGAAAGATCCGGTATGACTATATTGATCCGGCTGATCCGGCTGCTCTTCGGCGGCTTGATCGCATTATAAGAACAAGGCGAACGCAATGCGTTGTGATCAACGACGGATCTCAAGCTCTGAACTTACAAGAGCGTGAGCTAGTGAAGAAAGCCATTCCTCAGCGTCTCTCGCAACTATTACCAGTCAAGTCCTCTTTCGAGCGTTAGCATGTAGGAGTTGGATCCTCTCTGGTAGTTAAATTTTGTTCCTACAGAACTCGTGGGCTAAGATGAAATGTCGGTCTATGTTCAATAGGAGTTATCATCAGCGAAAAGCGTTCTGATCGGTCGCCACACGGTGAGCCTGATCGCAGCTCGCCTCTGGTTATTTCAACCAAGGAGCTTGGACGGGCGCCCGGAGCAATGACAACGATCGTTGAGCAAGTACCCGCGCCCGCTGAAGTGGGCGTGGCGCTCATTGGTGTTCGTGAAGGATCCGAGGTTTCCTTGGACCTGCGGCTCGAATCCGTACATGAGGGTGTTCTGGTTTCTGGTGTAGCCACCGTGGAAATCGCCGGTGAATGCGGCCGGTGCCTGACGCCCATCGAGTATGATTATGATGCCGATATTCAGGAGCTCTTCTACTATGAAGAGAATGCCGAAATCGAGCAAGACGATGAAGTAGACCAGTACTGGGTTGTCGATGATCTCATCGACCTTGACCCGGTACTGCGGAATGCAGTGGTGACCGCCCTGCCGTTCCAGCCGGTATGCCGGGAAGATTGTTTAGGGCTTTGCAGCGAATGTGGCAAGAACCTTAACGAGGATCCTGGGCATCACCATGAGGTCCTTGATCCTCGTTGGGCAGCGCTTGCGCAGCTGGCCGACATAGTCGCAGAAGATGCGACACAAAGTAAAACGTCAGACGAGAGAGAAGAGAAGTAGTCGTGGCTGTTCCAAAGCGGAAGATGTCCCGTGCGAATACTCGTGCCCGCCGTTCTCAGTGGAAGGCTACCGCACCGAACCTGGTGAAGACCGTTGAAAACGGTCGAGTCACCTACAGCCTGCCGCACCAGGCCAAGGTCGTTACCGACTCGGCCGGTACCGAGCTGTTCCTTGAGTACAAGGGTCGCAAGGTCGCAGACGTCTAAATATGTCTTCTGAAGAAGAACTTCTGAAGCGTCTCGGGGTCACTATTGACCCCGAGACGCTTCGTCTTGCTTTAACCCATCGTTCCTACGCCTATGAAAACGGCGGGATTCCCACCAATGAGCGTCTAGAGTTCTTGGGCGACTCCATCCTGGGCTTCAGCATCGCCGAGTATCTCTACGATGAGCTGCCTCACCTGCCGGAAGGGGACCTCGCGAAGCGCCGCGCGGCTGTCGTCAGCACTCGCGCGTTGGCTACGGTTGGCCGGCAACTCGCGCTGGGCCAGCACATCTACCTGGGTCGTGGTGAGAAGCAGTCCAACGGGGCAAACAAGTCCTCGATTTTGGCCGATACCATGGAAGCCATTTTTGGCGCCGTGTACCTCAACCACGGGATGGATATTGCCAAGGAGCTCATCCTGCGTTTGGTGACGCCGATGCTTGAGGATGGTGAACTCCTCGGAGCTGCCACTGACTGGAAGACGGTCATCCAGGAAGAAGCAGCTGGCGGCAAACTCGGGGACGTGCTCTATGAAGTCACGGGAACCGGCCCGGACCACGCCCGCAGCTATACCGCCACTTTGTGGATTGGGGAACGCGAGCTGGGCCAGGGGCAGGGGCCCTCCAAGAAGGAAGCGGAACAGGAAGCCGCCAGGGCTAGTTGGAAGCTAATGCATCCCAATCAGACCTTGCCACAGCTCTAAGGATCGCCACTTCGCTATGCCTGAACAACCGGAAGTCGAAGTAGTTCGCCGGGGACTTGAAACCTGGGTACGCGGTCGCAGTTTCGAGACGGTCGAAGTCCTAGATCCACGCTCCGTGCGACGGCACCTGGACGGTGCCGAAGACTTCGTAGTAAGTCTTCAGGGATGCCGTGTTGATGCAGTAGTTCGGCGCGGCAAGTTCCTCTGGATGAACCTGACTGGGCTGGAGGCACCCGCTGCGCTCGTGGCGCATCTGGGAATGAGCGGGCAGCTGTTGATAGAGGAACCTGAAGCACCGGATGAAAAACATTTGAAGGTGCGTCTATCGCTGAGTTCCCGCGGCGAAGAACCAGGGGAGCTACGGTTTGTCGACCAACGGATCTTTGGCGGAATGTTCCTCTCGCCTCTTGTCAGCACTTCCGATGGGGGAGTCGGCGGCCAAGGGAGCGACCTCGAACTCATCCCAGTAGCGGCCTCCCATATTGCCCGAGACGTATTGGATCCGTTCCGGACCACCGAGTCCCTCTACGCTGCCCTGCGCAAACGTACCACTCAAGTCAAGCGGGCTATCCTCGACCAAACAGTGATCGCGGGTGTGGGGAACATCTATGCGGATGAGGCACTTTGGCAAGCTGGTTTCTCAGGGCTCCGGAATACCGCGACAATTCGACGGGCAGAAGTTGAACGGCTGGATGCCGCTCTGCGGGACGTAATGCTTCGCGCACTGGACGCCGGGGGCACAAGCTTCGATTCGCTGTACGTCAATGTGAATGGAGCCAGCGGATATTTTGACCGCTCGCTCAACGCCTACGGCCGGGAGGGCAGAGAATGTGCTCGCTGTGCCAACAATGACCGAACTTCATTGATTCGTCGCGACGCCTTTATGGGGCGTTCCTCATTCACCTGCCCTGTCTGCCAGCCCCGCCCCCGCCGTCGTTAGACATCCTGCCGATTCAGCGCGAGAACTCCTGCAATACTCCGTTGTTGTAATCGCTCCACCTCTCGGCAGCCCAGGGGCCGAAAGCCTTATCAGTCAGCGTGACACAGGCCAGCCTGTGCTCAGGGTCAACCCAGAGAAAGGTTCCGGATTGGCCGAAGTGGCCGAAGGTCGTCGCCGGATGATCCTTGCCGGTCCAATGCGGATTCTTGGTTCCGCGTATCTCAAAGCCAAGTCCCCAGTCATTGGGTTCTTGGCGTCCATAGCCGGGCAAGATGCCACTCCTGTCCGGGAAATGAACCGAGGTGGCGTTCTTCAACGTTTCTGATGCCAGCAGGGTGGGGGTGAGCAGTTCCGCCGCAAATCGGGACAGATCTGCCGCGGTCGAGATCCCATCCTTGGCGCTGCTGCCATCCAACGTGGTGTCGTTCATTCCCAATGGGAGGAACAGCGCTTCTGAAATGTATTCCGAAAAGGCAATGCCGCTGGAACGCTGCAGGTGCTCAGCCAGTACCTCGAACCCAGTATTGGAGTATCCACGGCGGCCGCCTGGCTTGAAGCGGATGGTTTCACTGTCGAAGTCATAGCCGGAGGTGTGGGCCAGCAGGTGATGCACTGTGGAGCCTTCGGGGCCCGCAGGGTCGTCCAGACTGATGGCTTCTTCTTCCAGGGCAAGCAGGAAGGCATAGGCGCTCAGCAACTTGGTCACCGAGGCCAGCGGGTACTTGCGGTTTAGGTCACCGACAGAATCAAACACCTGCCCGGAACCATCGATCACGGTGCTGACAGCATTGTCGGCAGGCCATTGCTCAATCTGCGAAAGAACACTCACTTGGATTCCAATCTCTTCGCTTACTTTCATGCAGTCCTTCGCGCCGCGTTCCCCGGTTGTGGGGTGGGCTTCGATAGAATTGCCTCACTAAGCCTCTCGTGGTTCTTGACGAGCCAGCACCAGCCTATAACCCCAACACAGAACTCAGGAATCCTCCACCGTGCATCTAAAGACACTTACCGTACGCGGGTTCAAGTCTTTTGCCTCGGCGACGACCTTTGAGTTTGAACCGGGTGTCACTGCGGTGGTTGGCCCCAATGGGTCCGGCAAATCCAACGTGGTGGACGCGCTAGCGTGGGTGATGGGGGAACAGGGAGCCAAAACGCTGCGTGGTGGCAAGATGGAGGATGTCATTTTTGCCGGCACCTCCGGACGTCCACCGTTGGGTCGTGCCCACGTTTCCCTGACCATAGACAACACCGATGGCCAGTTGCCCATCGACTATGCCGAAGTCACGATCTCACGCACGTTGTTCCGGTCCGGGGGTTCAGAATACGCGATCAATGGAAACTCCTGCCGCCTTTTGGATATTCAGGAACTCTTGTCCGATTCCGGGCTCGGTCGCGAAATGCACGTCATTGTAGGCCAGGGGCAGCTCGACAGAATCCTGCACGCCACTGCCGAAGACCGGCGCGGTTTCATTGAAGAAGCCGCCGGAGTGCTCAAGCACCGTCGGCGCAAGGAAAAGACCTTGCGCAAGCTCCAGGCCATGCAGGGAAACCTGGACCGCCTGGAAGACCTGAGTGCGGAAGTACGCCGACAATTGGCGCCGTTGGGACGCCAGGCCAAAATCGCCCGTCGTGCCCAAAGCGTTCAACTGGAGGTGCGGGATGCCAAGGCACGCCTGCTTGCTGATGACCTGGTGACGCTGAACAACAAGTTGGCCCAGGACATCAACGACGAAGCTAAAATCCAGGCTGCGCAGCGGGAGACCAGTTCCCAGCTGGAGCACGCACGCCAGTATGTGGGGAATCTCGAAGCGAAGCTATCGCAGGCCACCCCGCGTCTTGCCAGAATCCAGGGAACCTGGGTTAGCCTCACAACCCTGCAGGAGCGCTACCGGTCCATGGCCGCGTTGGCGCGAGAACGCTCCTCACTGCTGGCATCAAACCCAACGCACTTCGACAGCAACCGGGACCCCGACCGTTTGGACGCCCAGGCCGAGCGGCTGGGTGACGAACTCGCCGAACTAGAAGAAGCAGTTGAGGACCGTCATGAGATCCTCGC
Source organism: Glutamicibacter sp. BSL13 (assembly GCF_052928425.1). Taxonomy (NCBI): domain Bacteria; kingdom Bacillati; phylum Actinomycetota; class Actinomycetes; order Micrococcales; family Micrococcaceae; genus Glutamicibacter; species Glutamicibacter sp. BSL13. The sequence continues at coordinate 9,891 of NZ_JAVGCZ010000008.1, read as the reverse complement.
TGAAGCCGTCGAGGCAAAGGAAACCGCCGAAGAAGCCGCACGCGCTGAACAACAGCGAATGGCCTCCCTGCTGCGCGCGGCAGCCGACCGCCGCGAAGGCATGGCACGTTTAGCTTCCCAGGTCGCCTCCGCACGAAGCCGAGTGGATGTCACCAGCGCAGAAATCGTCCGGCTCAAGGACAGTGACCAGTCGTTTGACGCAAACCTTGCCGCCGACCGCCAATCCTTTGAATCCTTGTCCCAGGAACTCGCGGAACGGCAGGAGGCCGAAGAGGACCTGAACAGTGCGTATGAGGACGCCGCGGGAGAGTTCCATGCCCTACAGCATGCGCAACGCGTGGCCTCGGAGCGAGAGCGTGAACTATCCGTTCGGGTTTCCGGGCTTACCTCGCGCCTCGAAGCGCTGAAGTTGAACGCCCAGGACGATTCATCCGCAGAACTCCTCGCAGCACACGGCGAGCTCTTGCTGGGACGGCTAGGAGAACTGATCTCCACAGCCGATGGCTATGAAAAGGCCATCTCAACTATCCTTCGGGATAGCTCCGAAGCGCTCGTCGCCTCTGACTTTACCGGTGCCTTGGACTTGATCGAAGAACTCTCCGATCAACAAGAAGCGAACGTCTCGTTGATCCATGTATCGGCCAACGGTGAGTCAGTAGTGCCCCGCATCGACGGTCTCATCACTGCCCGCGAGGTCGTGACCAGCCGCCCGGAAATCGCCTCACTACTGGACCGGCTGCTCGCCAACCACTACATTGTCGAGGACTTGAACACCGCCCGCGAAATGGCACTCCAATTTGCGGATGCCTGCTTCACCACCTTTGACGGAATCAACGTATCCGCGGCACGTAGCTCCGTGGGCAACAGCGCAGGCGCTTCCCTAATTGCCCAGCAGGCATTGATCGAATCGACCCAAACAGAACTGAGCCAAACAAGTTCAGAACTGCAGCGTCTGGAACGTGAACTCGCCGAGCGGGAACCGGCGCTTCACGCCTCTGAAAGCGCTCACGATGAAGCGCTCGCTGCCCTGCGGGATTCCGACGCGGGCATTATCGAGCTCACCAGTTATCTGGCCGAGTTGGGGGAGAAGCTGCGCAATGCCGAGGCACAGCGTCAGACCCTACGCGCAAGAATTGTCGCGGCGGAGGAAAAGCTGAGCATCGAGCAGGAATCGCTCGAAGAGATCACCGAGCGCATGGAGATGGCGTCCGAAGATCACGAAGACGAATCCGTTGATGATGCGTCGCGGGCTGCCTTGGCGGATGCGGCCGCTGCCGCACGTCAGCAGGAACTGGAAGCGCGCCTGGCACTGCGCAGCAGTGAAGAGCGCGTCACGGCCCTGCGCTCCCGTATCGAAGGACTCAAACGCACGGCAGCAGCCGAACGGACCCATCGCGAAGTAGCTGCGCGGAGAGCCGAAGAGCGCCGTGCCCAGGCGACGAACGCCGCCCAGGTGGAAGCCGCAGCGACTCGAATCCTGCAGTTCATTGACGTTTCTGTCCAGATGACCGACAGCGAGCGCCGCGAGCTGCAGGAACACAAGAACGAGATCGAGGAGCTGCTCAGCACCCAGCGCGCCGAGGTTGAGAAACTTTCAGCGGAATTAACGCGCCTATCGGATGCCGCGCACCGTGATGAAATGGCGCGCGCCGAACTACGGATGCGCATTGAGAACGTTGAAAACCGCGCGCTAGAGGAACTGGGGTATACCCCGGAATACTTGATCGAGAACTACGGTCCTGATCAGCTGATTCCCGAAGCGTTTGATCCGGAGGATAAATGGGCCGAACTGCGTCAGAGCGTTGACGAGGACGGCAATCCTGTAGGAACCAAACCCTTTGACCGCGTGGAGCAGGAAAAGCGGCTGAAGAAGGCCGAACGCGATCTGGGTGCACTGGGCAAGGTCAACCCCCTGGCCTTGGAGGAGTTCGCTGCATTGGAGGAGCGACACAAGTTTCTCTCCGGGCAACTTGATGACTTGAAGAAATCCCGAGCAGACCTAGAACAAATCATTCAAGACGTTGACGATCATGTTGAACGAGTGTTCACCGAGGCCTACAACGACACGGCAACCCAATTCAAGAGAATTTTTGACCGACTGTTCCCGGGCGGCGAGGGACAACTTGTCCTGACCGACCCCGACAATATGTTAACCACTGGTATTGAAGTCGAAGCCCGCCCTGCCGGCAAGAAAATCAAGCGACTCTCCCTCCTCTCCGGTGGAGAACGCTCCCTCACCGCAGTGGCGTTGCTGGTCGCCATCTTCAAGGCCAGACCGTCTCCGTTCTATGTAATGGACGAAGTTGAAGCAGCGCTGGATGACGTGAACCTGGGACGGTTGATCACCATCTTCGAAGAGTTGCGCGAATCCTCGCAGCTCATCGTGATTACCCACCAGAAGAAGACCATGGAAGTGGCGGATGCGCTCTATGGAGTAACCATGCGTGGAGACGGCGTCACCACGGTGATTAGCCAGAAGATGGATCACCAACGTATCTAGTGTTCGTGCTCTTCATTCCCGGACGGCTGCCGCACGGCGGGGACGGTAGCCGGGGTGAACAACCACGCCACGACACCCACTAGACATACGGCGCCTGAAGCGCTCAACGCCACTTGGTAGTTAATGTGATCTGCCATAAGCCCGGCGATAAGCGGTCCGATGATCGCACCCAAGTCGGTGGCCATTTGGAATCCTGCCAACGCCTTGCCACCGTTACGCCCAGCCCCAATGACATCCGCTACGGCTGCCTGCTGGGCGGGACCCAGGATGCCGCCACCGAAACCGGCGAGGATGGAAAAGATGATGAAGGCCGGCAAGGAAGTGAAGTAGCCCATCAGCACGATGGAGGAGAGCAGAATGCCCATGCCAAGAAGGACCGGCTTCTTGCGTCCAATCGCGTCGGTCAGCTTTCCGGAGAACGTCAGGGCGACACCATTGCCCACGGCGAAAATCGCCAGGGAAATACCTGCCACGCGTTGGCCGGTTCCCTCACCGAAGACCGCCAGGGCAAAGAGGGGGATCATTGAGGTGCGGATGCCGAAGGCCAGCCAACCGTAGCTGAAACCGGAGGCCATCGCCGCGCGGAAGGTGGGGGAGCGCAGAGCTTCACGGGTGGTCAGCACCGGTACAGGCGCGCTCGGCTCAGCCACTTCGTTGTCTTCAAGTTTTTCCTGCACCGGTTTGCGTGCCAGGGCAACGTACACCACGGCTGCGGCGATCAACAGCGCCACACCATAGATGAGGAAGGGCAGGCGCATTCCAAAGGGGGCCAGCAGGCTGCCGAAGACTGGTCCCATGACATTGCCCAGCAGGAACGCGCCGGCGTACATCCCTGAAATTCGGCCGCGTGATCCTTCCGGCGCCAAACGGGCGATGAGCGCCATGGCCGAGATCGTGAACATGGTGGAACCAAAACCGCCAAGCCCACGGACAACCAATAGCTGTGTGTAGTCCTGGACCGCGGCACACAGCAAGGTGGACACGGCAACCAGCGACACTCCGGTCACATAGATTTTCGGTTCGCCCAGCTTGGCGGTCAGTACTCCGGCCACGGGCGCGAAAATCAGCCGCGCAAACGCAAAGATGCTGACAATGATGCTGGCGGCTGCTGCGCCCACATCAAAGCTCACCGCGTACTGCGGAAGGATGGGGGCAATCAAGCCGAAACCGAGGGCAATGATGAACGCGGCAATCAGTAGAATGGTGATCTCGCGGGGAACCCGCAGGCGTTCGGTGCGTGGAGCAATCTTGGGCATATGTGCTTTGCCCGCTGAATCCGTACCGGGCAGCGCGGGCTAACCAGCTTCCTTGTCAGGGGAGTGTTAACGGATTGAACTGCCAGCCAACATCATAGTCTGTGAGATGATTCTAAACGTGACAGATCAGCTTTTGACCATAATCATCGTGATCGCAGTCATAGCGATCGTCGGCATTGGAACCATCGCGTTGGTTTCCAAGGGCCGCAAACCCAAGACCCCCTACACCAGCGAACGCGACGCTAATGATCCGCCGGCCGGTACCGGAACCCTCACCGAGGAACGCCCGGACACCGACACGCTGGCTCCCGAGGCTCCAGCTACTGGCGCAACGGCACCGACGGTTGAAGAAGAGCCGGCGCTCCAGCTGGAGGTTCCGGCACCGGTGCAGGGCCGTCTGGCCCGTCTGCGTGCCCGACTGACAAAGTCGAATAACGTTTTCTCCAAGGGTCTGTTGGCCCTGCTCAGCCAGGACAACATCGATGATGACGTTTGGGACGAGATCGAAGAAAACCTGCTCATGGCAGACCTGGGAACCGAACCGACCCTCGAACTCGTTGACGCATTGCGTGAGCGGGTCAAGATCGAGGGCAGCAAGGACCCGGCCCGCGTCAAGGCAATGTTGCGCGAGGAACTGCTGAAGCTGGTGGATCCCACCATGGACCGCAACTACCTACCGGAGCCGCACCCGGACCGCCCGAGCATCCTGATGGTGGTCGGTGTCAACGGCGTTGGCAAGACCACCACCATCGGCAAGATGGCCCGTGTGCTGGTCGCCGAGGACAAGGACGTGCTGCTGGGAGCGGCAGATACCTTCCGCGCCGCCGCGGCAGAGCAGCTGGCGACCTGGGGTGACCGGGTTGGCGTTCCCACCGTCCGCTCCGAAATCGATGGCGCTGACCCGGCCTCGGTGGCCTATGAAGCCGTTGCCGCGGGCATCGACCAGCAGGTGGACATCGTCATGATCGACACCGCGGGACGACTGCAGAACAAGGTCGGCCTGATGGATGAACTGGGCAAGATCAAACGCGTGGTGGAAAAGAAGGCCACTGTTGATGAGGTCCTGCTCGTGCTGGACGCCACCACCGGCCAGAACGGACTGTCACAGGCCAAGGTGTTCTCGGAGGTCGTCAACGTCTCCGGCATCGTGTTGACCAAGCTGGACGGTACCGCCAAGGGTGGCATCGTCGTGGCCATCCAGCGGCAGTTGGGAGTACCGGTCAAGTTGGTGGGGCTCGGCGAAGGTCCGGATGACCTTGCCCCGTTTGACCCCGAAGAGTTCGTGGACGCCCTGCTCGAAGGGTAGCCACGTAACTTCAGCACCTCGGCAGTAGCCGGGGTGCTGAATCATTTAAATGACCGTGAGCAACACGAAACAGCTGAGAGGGACTCCTACTCGGCGGGAACGGGACAGAAGCGAGGCGCCAGCGGCTCAATGCTATTTCGGCGTGTCGCATCCGGATGCATGGAGGGAGCCCTGAGAATCCGGGGAAGTAGAGCTGCCCGTGCGACGTCGTGTGACACTTACCCAAGCCTTTTCCCAGAGAAGTCGGGTAAAAACTATGCGCAGGATCGTTGGAATTCCGGCTGTCCAAAGGCATTGAGCGACTTTTCTGCGGGTCAATGCGCGTCTGTGTCACCAACACGAAGGACCACTGTCTGTGAGCCAGCAGCTGAGCACGAGCCTGCCTGCACCGCCTATCGAACCCCGGCCCAGTTTTCGGGGAGACATTCAGCGGTTGCGTGCCCTGGCGGTCAGCGTCGTGGTGCTCTACCACTTTTGGCCGCACCGGCTCACCGGGGGGGTTCGTGGGCGTGGACGTTTTCTTTGTGATCTCCGGTTTTCTGATCACCGCGCATTTGGTCAGCAAGCCGCCCCGCACGGCGAAAGACGTTGGCAAATTCTGGATGCGGCGGGTTCGCCGGCTGCTGCCTGCCTCGTTCTTGGTGATCCTCTCAAGCATTCTCGCGGTCTGGGCTGTGGCACCTGCCACCGTCTGGCGGGACTGGGGCCTGCAGGGGTTGGCCTCCACCTTCTATTTCCAGAACTGGTACCTCGCCGGAACGAGCGTGGACTACATGGCCGAAGGTGAGGCCGAGAGCCCCTTCCAGCATTTCTGGTCCCTGTCCGTCGAAGAACAGTTCTACTTCATCTGGCCGATCATGATTGGTCTGCTGGTGCTCGGGGCGCTGCGTGCAGGCATCAAACCCCGCGCTGCGGTACTCGGCGGTGTCGGCGATTGTCGCCCTGGCACTGAACCCGCGCTGGTTGCGCTTTCTGATTGAGACTTCTCCGATGGTGCCGGCGGAGGTGCGCTCCCGCTACGGGCAGCCGCAGCGCCAGCGGACCCAAGAACCGCTGCTGGGACAGCAACAGGACCAGCAATGGTGGACCACAACCAACACCTCGTCCACCGGGAAGGCAGCGGCTCCGGCACAGGGCACAAGGTCTGGCTTCTCCCAGGCCAGGGCGTCTACTTCCCCTGACATCACTGCCGGATATCAACTCCCCGTGCGGGAGGAGTTCACGGGCAACGTGGAGGTCAACCAGGCACGCCCGGCGCAACTGCGGGCGCTGGGCCTACGGCCGTCCGATATTGATTCCATTCTTTCAGCACGCAAACGCATCGGCTCTTTCAACAGTTTTGAGGAACTGCTGGAATCCAGCGGGGTGGCGCCGCACGTCCTGCTCCCGTTGCGTTCCAGGCTGGAATTCTCCGGCAACCCCACGCGCAGTAACCGGCGCGGCACTCGGACCCTGGACCTGTAGTGCCCAGTGCACTGAGGGTGGCCCGGGTCCTGCATGCCACTCGGGCCGAAGGCCCGCATCTGCGCAGCGCCATCTGGGTGCAGGGGTGCTCCATTCGCTGTAAGGGCTGCATCAACCCGCACCTATTCACCGAACGCGGGGGAACACTGCGGGAAGTCGGTGACATTATTGCCGAGGCCCAACAGCATGAGGTTGAGGGCATCACTCTGATTGGAGGGGAACCCTTTGACCAGGCGGCCGCCGGAGCGGACCTGGCGGAGGCAGCCCAGGCAGCGGGGCTGGGAGTGCTCACCTTCACCGGTTACACCATGGAGTCCCTTCAGAACCGGGACCCGGACGCGGCGCGACTGATCGACGCCACGGATCTGCTGGTGGACGGTCCCTACCGGGAGGATGAACCGGAGACAGAACGCGCGCTGATCGGTTCAGCCAACCAGCGTTTCATCCACCTCAGCGCCCGCTACGAAGACTACGACCCGGTCTGGGCACCAAACCGAGTGGATGTGAGAATCCATCCGGACGGGACAGTGGAGCTCGGTGGTTTTCTGGACAGTGAAAACCTTCGTGAGTTCTCAGCCCAAAGTGGCCTATTGCGTCGGCGGGGTTCCTGACACCGACGTTGTGAGGTTCGAACAACTCTATCGGCTACCAACGTGCGGCGGTCGGGGAACACGTATGTGTTCCCCGACCGCCATCGGTATTTTTGGGAGTAACATCCCCGTAACCGCCGTGACCCGCAGCCGTTACAGGCCGACCATTTTTGTCATCAAACCGAAACGCAGACCAGCACCCCGTCGAAACAACTTACCAGCAAGATTAAGTTCGTGGGGATGCCCAAGGATGTGTACCGCCCCTTGCAATCAAGCAAAGAGACACTTTTGCGAAGGTGATGGTGAAGGCGATGGAGATTTCGACAGCCGAGTTGTGGACGCTGATGGCCGCAAGCCTGGTGGTATTGATGACCCCGGCACTGGGTCTGTTTTACGGTGGGATGACCCGGGCCACCGGGGTCGTGAACATGATGTTGATGAGCTTCACGGCCGCTGCCATGACGGCGGTGGTCTGGGTACTGTGGGGCTACTCGCTGGCGTCCGGCGAGCCGATGTTAGGTGGCCTCCTCGGTGCGCCGCTGAATGATTTTGCCTTGCTGGGCACCGACATGGCCGATCTGTTGCCCGTCGGCTTTGCCGGCGCGTTTGCGATGATCGCCGTGGCCATTATTTCCGGGGCGATTGCCGACCGCAGTCGGTTCGGGGCCTGGCTGCTGTTTGTCCCGGTGTGGGTCTCCCTGGTCTACGCACCGGTCGCCTTCTGGGTGTGGGGCGGGGGTTTGCTGGATGCCGACGGATGGCTGGGTCAGCGCTTTGGTGAGGCCATTGATTTCGCCGGCGGGGCGGTGATCCACACGAACGCCGGTGTGGCGGCCCTGGTGCTGGCCCTGAAGCTTGGACCGCGACACAATTTTCATGACCGCCCGCAGCCGCACAACACGCCGCTGGTGATGCTGGGAGCAGCTCTGCTCTGGTTCGGGTGGTTCGGCTTCAACGCAGGCGCTGCGACCACCGTGGAGCAGGCGGGACTGATCTGGGTCAATACCCTCATTGCTCCCGGCGCCGCGGTGCTCGGGTGGATCCTGGTGGAGAAACTGCGCGGCCAGCGTCCTACCTCGGTGGGAGTGGCCTCCGGCCTTGTGGCCGGACTGGTCGCCATTACCCCGGCCTGCGCCAATGTGGCGCCGTGGGCGGCGCTGCTGCTGGGTCTGGTGGCCGGGATGGCCGCGGCCTGGGCGGTGAACTTGAAGTGGAAGCTGGGCTATGACGACTCGTTGGACGTCGTCGGGGTGCACCTGGTGGCCGGCGTGGTCGGCACCCTGGCCCTGGGGTTGGTGGCGCTGCCGGGGCTGGAGGAGCCGGCTGGCCTGATCTACGGTGGCGGGCCGGCGCTGCTGGTCTCCCAGCTGGTGACCTGTCTGGTGGTGGTGGTTTTCTCGGCCACCGTCACCTGGGTGATTGCCGTGTTCGTGGACAAGCTCATCGGCTGGAGGGTCGATGGCTCCACGGAGGTCGCTGGCATTGATGCGGCCGAGCACCAGGAGTCCGGCTACCAGCTGGTGCGCTGACCGGGCCGTGCTGAATCAACCTGGCGTTCCTGGGTGGGGAACTGGCAGTAGTCGTCGGTTTCCCACCCGGGGCGGCGTTCAGGAAGTGGTGTCCCAGCTAAAGGCATCGCGTACCGGATCGTGGCGCCAGGCAGCGGCGTTGCGTCCGGGGCGGAAGGCGGACACGGTCGGATCCCCGGGAATCCAGAACCGCCACGGGAAATTGGTGCCGCCGGCGCTCCCGGCGACCCCTACCCGGGGGCCGTGGGCAATGTTTTCTACCCGCTGGGAGGGCAGTTCCAGGTGGAACGGGGCAGTGAACAGGTCCAGCCCGTCATGTTCGGCCCGGGTGATGCCCAGTGCCGTACCCAGGTTTCCCGGTCCGCGGGCCAGCTGCGCGTGGCTGATGGGCGCGGGCGAGCGGCCATTGGCCGCCTGGTGGCGTTTGGCGGTGCGGCGTTCAACGGCCAGCTCTTCACCCTCCATGATTTCCCCGGCCCGCAGCAGCACCGCCGAGGCGGTGCCGGTGGGGGAGCAGACCAGGTTGATGGCGTAGTGCACCCCGTAGCTCAGGTACACGTAGGCGTGGCCGGGAGGGCCGAACATGGAGGCGTTGCGTTCGGTCTTGCGGTCCTTCGAATGCGAGCCGGGATCATAGGGCGACGGGGTACCCACCCCGTGATAGGCCTCGGTCTCAGTGATCCGCAGGGTAACAACACCCTCGGGGCTTTGGACGCTCAGGCGGGCACCGAGCAGCTGGGGTGCGACCTCAAGGCCGTGGGCGGTGAACAGTTCGCGATCCATGAGGCCAGTATGGCATTGACCGGCCGGGCACCGGTGGCGGCGGTGATTTTGCGTTGAGTTCTTCACGCTGGCGGCGAATCGGTGCCGAACCGGGCCGGGTTATTGATATTCTTGATGGTTGAGTCCTGTGCGCTTTGCTTCGCGCACCACACGACCTACCGAAAGAAGTGCCCGGCACGTGTTTAATTCACTCTCCGATCGCCTGACAGCCACCTTCAAGAACCTGCGCGGCAAGGGCAAGCTCACCGAGGCCGATATTGACGGTACCGTCCGGGAGATCCGACGGGCCCTGTTGGATGCGGACGTCGCCGTGCCGGTGGTGCGCGCCTTCGTGGCCCAGATCAAGGAACGTGCCCTGGGCGCCGAGGTCTCCGAGGCACTGAACCCGGGCCAGCAGGTTGTGAAGATCGTCAACGACGAGCTCGTTGAGATCCTGGGTGGGCAGACCCGCCGCATCAACCTG
>NZ_JAVGCZ010000007.1:0-64237 GCF_052928425.1 Glutamicibacter sp. BSL13 | reverse complement strand
CTGCGGCGTCGTCGAGCCAGATCTCTTAGCCGCTCTTGATGGGTTGTTGGTGATTCCATCGTTCGCCAGGGCCCGGCGGCGGCGCAAGCACGCCGGGCCGCACCGCGTCATCCGCCGTCCCACCCCGTCATGTGACGCGTGAACGTTAAGATGACGCGATTCTTACGCCCGCAGTGTGACGCGTGGGCGGTGACCGGTTTTCCCCGGGTTGCCGGGGGCGCACCGGGGGCAGGGCCGCTGAAGTGTTGCACCGGGCGGCTTTGTGTGACCCGATGATGACGCGCCGTGCGGCCCGTGCCAAAGCCCGGCCGATCACATACACTGCGGGAAACGATGAAAGCCTTCGGCCACTGGGTGCGCCGGCAGGCGCCGCGCAGCACCGCGGCGCCCGGGGCCGCGGACGCAGGGGCCGGACCGGTGCCAAGGAGCCGCAATGTACACCGCAATCCGCCTGTCCTTGACCGTGGTGCTGTGCCTGGTCGCCTCGCTGGTGTTGCCGATGCTGTATTCGCGCCTCCTGCAGCCGCTGCGCCAGCAGGTGCAGTACGGCGGCACGGTCAGCGGCCTGCTGGTGCTGACCGGGGCCTGCCTGCTGGTCTACGGGCTGCTGCTGGCAGTGCAGGGCCGGGTGCTGGAGGAGTTGCCCCGGCGCTGGCCGGCCGCCGGGCTGGTGGTGCTCACCGCCGCCGGCTGTGTGCTCTTGAGCTGGTACGGGCAGCTGAGCTGGTTTTTCGGGACCCAGTCCTTCCTGGCCGCGCTGGTGTACATCGGGTTCACCCTCGGTGCACTGCTGCTGCGCCGCCCGGCCCGCCCGCTGGATCGGCGGGCCACGGCGTGAACCCGCACGCTTCCCGGACCGCGGCCGGTGCATCATCTAGGCTGGTGACTACGATGAATGCCAGGCAGAAGACCCACCTAAGCGGCGGGCGCGAGCGCGCCATCAGCGAAGCTGCACGCCCCGATGAGGACGAGTTCCGTGTGGACATTGAACGGATCCGCTTCTCCCCCTACTTTTCCCGGCTCTCCGCGGTCACCCAGGTGATCCCGCAGGCCGGGGCCGGCACCGTGGTGCACAACCGGCTGACCCATTCGCTGAAGGTGTCGGCCGTGGCCCGCTCGATCGCGATCGGGCTGCGCAACTCGGATCCGCACACCCAACAGCTGGTGGAGGAGCTGGGCGGCTGCGACCCGGTGGTGGTGCAGGCCGCGGCCGCCGCCCACGACCTGGGCCACCCGCCGTTCGGGCACCTGGGTGAGCAGGAGCTGGACCGGGTGGCGCGGCAGAGCCTGGGGCTGCCCGACGGGTTTGAGGGCAACGCCCAGACCTTTCGCATCCTCACCGCCCTGGACAGCTGCGACGCCACCCCCCGCGGGCTGAACCTGACCCGGGCGGTGCGCGCCGGGGTGCTGAAGTACCCGTGGTCGCGCAACGAATGGCTGAACCAGCCGCTGCGCTCCCCGCAGGACCTGCCGCGCGGGGCCGGGAACCATTCGGGGGCCGGGGCGGCGAAGTTCTCCTGCTATGACATCGAGATCGCCGAGATGCACGATGTGCTCTCCGTGTTCCCGCGCATCGCCACCCACCAGCAGACCCTGGAATGCTCGGTCATGGACATCGCCGACGACATCGCCTATGCCGTGCACGACCTGGATGACTTCTACCGGGCCGGGGTGCTGCAGTACACCACGGTCTCCGCCGAGTTGCGGGCCTGGCTGAACCATTCGCGCTCCCTGGCCGAGATCCCCGAAGGGGAACTGGACCTGCGCCGCCCGGGTCACGCGCTGGAGCGCACCTGGCGCCGGCTGCTGGCCAAGGACCCGTGGGTCGCCTGCCCGGAGGCGTTCCGCGACTCGGTGGAACGGGTGGAACACGACCTGGTGGAGGGGCTGCTGGCGGTGCCGTACAACGGCGGGCTGGAGGCGGACCGGGCGGTCACCGGCTTCACCCGGCGCTGGATTGACCGGCTGCAGGCCTCGATCGCGGTGGAACGCACCCCGGTGGTGCGCAGCGGCCACGTCCGGCTCGCGGACGCTGCCTGGCATGATGTGGTGGTGCTCAAGTTCGTGCACTCGCGCTTCGTGCTGGACCGCTCGGATTTGGCGGTCTACCAGCGCGGGCAGACCCGGATCATCTCCTCGCTGGCCGAGGGGTTCAAGGCCTGGCTGAATGACCCGGACGATGCCTCCCGCGCCCCGCGTCGGCTGCTGGATTCGGTGGAGGCCGCCACCGAGGAGTACCGCCAGCTGCGGGCCATGGAGCCCCAGCGCTTTGGGCCGGCCGGGGACGGAGAGGTCCAGCGCCTGGGCCAGGCCCGGGCGATCGTGGACTACATCGCCTCCTTCACCGATGCACAAGCGGTGTCGGTCAACGCGCTGCTGACCGGAACCTCGGAAGGGATCTGGGAAGTGGGCCGCGGGCTCTAGCACCCGGCCCGGTCGCTGCCGAACGCGCCCAACCTTCAGGCAGCCCCTGTCGGTCATATTGCCTGCGGGGATTGGCGCGGCGGCAGGGCTTGTGCCAAGAATGGTCGGGGGTTGGGTCCAAGCCCGGCCCCTGACTTCTACGACGGGATGAACCTTGGTGTTGCGTGTTCTTGTTCCCTCCAACGAGCTGGCCCGCCGCCTGGATCTGCCCGGGGTCGAGCCGATCGTGTGGCATTTGAACGACACTGTCGCGGATGCCCCGCCCGCGCAGGTGCTGGTGACCGAGCGGCCCCGCAACCCGCAGCACCGTGCCCGGGTCTCGCGCATTCCGGGGCTGGAGCATGTGCACCTGATGTCGATCGGCTACGAGTGGGTGCTGGAGCACCTGCCCGCCGGGGTGGGGCTGAGCAACTCGCGCGGGGCCATCGAGGACGCGACCGCCGAGCACTGCCTGGCCCTGGTCCTGGCCGCGCTGCGTGGGGTGGACACCGCCGTGCACCGCCAGCGTGAACAGCGCTGGGAACCCACCTGGGGCGCCAGCCTGCACGGGGCCCGGGTGCTGTTGCTGGGCTACGGCGGGGTGGGCCAGGAAATCGAGCGACGGCTGCTGCCCTTCAAACCAGCACAACTGCTGCCGGTGGCCCGCACGGCGCGCACCCTGCCCGATGGCACGATTGTCCACGGCGTCGATGAGCTGGATTCGCTGTTGCCGCACGCCGAAGTGGTGATCGTGGCGCTGCCGCACACCGATGACACCCAGCGGCTGGTCAACCAGGGGTTCCTGGCCCGGATGCGTGAGGGGGCGCTGTTGGTGAACATCGGCCGAGGCGCCGTGGTGGACACCCCCGCCCTGTTGGCCGAGCTGGAGGCCGGGCGGTTGCGCGCGGTCCTGGATGTCACCGACCCCGAGCCCTTGCCGGCCGGCCACCGGTTGTGGCAGGCCCCGGGCTGCCTGATCACCGCGCACGTGGGCGGGAACACCCACCGGGTGATGGAGCTGGTCTACGACCGGGCGCTCACCCAGGTCCAGGCGCTGGCGGCCGGGACCGAAGCACGAAACATGATCCGCGCCGCGGCCGCCAGCCCCCAAGGCCGGGTCCGCTAGTCCAGCGCGATCGGCCCGTATTCCTCCAGGAAGTGGATCGGGCCCGGGTTCGCCGCAAAGCTGTCCCCGCCGAAGTGGCGCATCACCCCGTGCACGGCATTCAGCCCGGTGGTCACCGCACCCTCGGCCCAGCCCGCGGTCCAGGAAATGTCATCTCCGGCCAGGAAGATCCCGCGCTGCGATTCAGGCAGCCCCCGCTGGTCGAAGTGGGTGTACAGCCGCTGCTGGTAGCGGTAGTGGCCCGGTAGGTTGGCCTTGAACGCGCCCATGAAGTTCGGGTCCGCCTCCCAGGAGACGGTGATCGGAGTGCCCACGATGTGGCTGCGGATGTCCAGGCCCGGGTAGATCTGCTCCAGGGAGTGCAGCATCAGCTCGGTGCGGCGCTCGGCATCCAGGGACAGCCACTTCAGCGCGTCATCGTTCCAGGTGTAGGACAGCAGGATCACCGCCGGCTTGCCCGGGCCGTTGTCCAGCAGGTAGGTGGCCCGGTTCAGCCGGTCGGTGAGGGTCATGGACATCAGGTCATGGCCGGTCCTGGGGTCCTTGTCCTTCCAGAACGCCCGGTCCACCATCACGAAGGTCTTGGAGGACTGCATGTAGTGGCTGCGTTCGATGGCGGTCCACATCTTCGGTTCGAAGAGGGACTCCTCCACGTGGATGCCGGTGGACAGCAGCCAGGACTGGGTGGTGGAGACCACCGCATCGAATTCCTGGGTCCGCCCGTGCTTCTCGGTGACCGCGATGCGCTGCCCGTGCGGGCCGTGGCCCTGCCCGCGCACGATCCGGGAGACCGCACCGCGCGGTGCCCCGTGGTGCAGCGAGGACAGGCTGGTGCCGGCCGGCCAGTGCACCAGGTCCTGGGGCGCGTGGTTCCACAGGGCGTGCGGCAGCTTCGCCGCCCCGCCGGTGATGCCGCGGTGGTTGTCATCCGCGTCGGTGTACACGACCCGCAGGATTTCCAGGATCGAGTTCGGGAAATCGGTGTCCCAGCCGCCGGTGCCGAATCCGACCTGGCCGAACGCCTCACGGTGCTCGAAGCCGGCTTCCTTGAAGGCCGCCGAGTTGGCGATGAAGCCGTAAAAGGTCTCCTCGTCCAGGTCGCGCACCATCCGGTCCCACAGCTCCTTGATCTTCGCGGTGTCGCGGGAGATCAGGGCCTGCTGCATCCGTTCAAAGTCGGCGTCCTCGGCCAACGCCCGGCGCCAGGCGTCGGCGACCTCGTGGAAGAATGCGGGCAGCTGGTCGGGGCGTTCGGCGTAGACCTTCTCCCCCTTCAGCTCGATCACCGTGGAGGGGGTGGGCCCGGCCATCGGGTTGGGGAATTCGAAGGTGTCGATGCCCAGCTTGTCGATGTAGTGGTAGAACGCCTTGCCGGTGCTCGGGAAACGCATCCCACCCAGGTCGCAGGTGACCTCCGGGGCGGCGGCGAAGGAGGCGGTGCGCAGCCGCCCGCCGATCTGGTCGGCCTCGAAAATCACCGGCTTGAGCCCCAGCTTCATCAGCTCATACGCGGTGACCAGCCCGGACAGCCCCGCACCGATCACGGCCACCTCGGTGCCGTGATGTTCCCGGGGAATCTGGCCCAGCCCCTCGGCGCCGGCCAGGTAGTGGTCGTAGCTGAAGGGGAAGTCGGGGTTGAGCATGCTCAGGCTCATTCGGTATTGCTCCTTGGTCGTGCGTGAAACGTTGGGATTGAAAAGTCGTGGGCGGCCCGGCCCGCCAAAACCTAGTCGGCCGGCCGGTTCAGGTGGGCGTCGATGTACTGCTGCTTGCTCAGCTGCCCCAGCCGGGAGTGGCGCCGGCCGTAGCCGAAGTAGATCACGATGCCCACGCACATCCACAGCCCGAAGACCAGCCAGGTCACCGGAGCCAGCTGGCTCATCAGGAACAGGCAGGCCGCGGCGCCCAGGATCGGGGTGAGCGGGTAGAAGGGCACCTTGAAGGTGCGGGTGGCCAGCGGCTGCTTGCGGCGCAGGTAGATCACCGAGACGCTGACCAGCGCGAAGGCGAACAGTGTGCCGATGCTGGTGGCCTCGGCCAGCTGTCCCAGCGGGATGAAGGCGGCCGTCAGCGCCACCACGCTCCCGGTGATCACGGTGCCGGCGATCGGGGTGCCGGTGCGGGCGTTGACCCGGGAGAAGATGCCGGGCACCAGTCCGTCGCGGGACATGGACAGCAGGATGCGGGTCTGCCCGTAGAGCACGGTGAGCACCACCGAGGCGATGGCCAGCACCGAGCTGGCGGCAAAGAGCAGCACGATCCACTGCTGGCCGGTCAGTTCGTGGATGATCTGCACCAGTGCGGCCTGGGAGCCTTCGAACCACTGCCACTGCCGCGCACCGACGGCGGTGACGGCCACCAGCACGTACGCGGTGGTCACGATGACCATTGACCACAGGATTGCCCGGGGCAGGTCCCGCTTCGGGTTGCGGGCCTCCTCACCGGCGGTGGAGGCGGCGTCGAAGCCGATGTAGGAGAAGAACACGATGGAGGCCGCGCCGGTGACCCCCGCCGCGCCCATGGGCAGCAGCGGTTCAAAGTTTCCGGCGTTGAAGGCGGTGAAGGCAACGATGGAGAAGAACACCAGGATGCCGGTCTTGATGATGACCACCACGGTGTTCACCAGGGCCGATTCACGGGCACCGCGGATCAGCAGGATCGTGGCCAGCCCGACCACGATCAGGGCCGAAAGGTTCACCATTCCGCCTGGCTCGCTGGGTCCTGCCGCCAGGGCGGCAGGCAGCTCCAGGCCGAAGACGCTGAGGGTTTCGTTGACGTATTCGGCGGCGCCCACCGCCACGGCCGCGACCGAGACCGCGTACTCCAGCACCAGGCACCAGCCGCACACCCAGGCGATGCCCTCGCCCAGGGTGGCGTAGGAGTAGGAGTAGCTGGACCCGGAGACCGGCACCATGCCGGCCATTTCCGCGTAGCTGACCGCCGAGAGCAGGGCGGTGACACCGGCGAGCAAGAAGGAGATGAAGACCGCCGGTCCGGCGATCGGCACCGCCTGGCCAAGGATCACCAAAATGCCGGTGCCCAGGGTGGCACCCACGGAAATCATGGTGAGCTGGAAAACGCCCAGGGTGCGCTTCAGCTGCCCGCCGCCGTTGTCGGCGCGGGCTGACTCCACCATGTGGGAAATCGACTTACGGCGTCGAAGCTGCGCCGTAAGCGTGGGGCGTGGGGACCTGGTCAAGCCGCTCGGTGTACTCATGATGTTCCTTGCGTAGCTGTTCATCCATCGCTTTCCAGACTAGGTCTGTGAGCGGCATCTCAACCCTAGCCGATTTGAACTAAACTTTGAGCACATGGGACAAAATGCACCGGACTGGTTGGATCGCGCACCTGTGGCTGAAGACGCCGAGGTGCCCTGGGAAGGACTGACGGTGGCCCGCTTCCTGCGCGAAATCCGCGGCGGGGTGCGGGTCGTGGTGGAGGGCGGGGACGCCCCGCTGCACTGGGTGGAGCCCAGCGACCTGGCCGACCCCACCGCCTACCTGATCCCCCACGAACTGGTGCTGACCACCGGCGCCCAATGGCTGGACGTGCCGGCCGGGCCGCAGCGCGATCGGCGGATCGATGACTACGTGGCCGCACTGGTTGGTGCCCGGGCCAGCGCCCTGGGCTTTGGCACCGAACCCTATTTCCAAAACGTGCCTGCGGCCCTGAGCGCCGCCTGCCGCCGCCACGGACTGAGCCTGTGGCAGATCGATGTTTCCGTGCCGTTCGCGCACCTGGGCATCACGTTCGCCAAACTGCTGCGCAGTGACACCGCGCGGATGATGAAGTATGTGGCCGAGGCGAACCGGGCGCTGCTGCGCGCCCTGGACCGCGACCGGCCCGAGACGAGGCTGATCGAGGAGCTGGCCCCACGCATCGGCGCGGCCGTGCAGCTGTTGGACCCCAATGGCCGCCTGCGCCATGTGGCCCGCGGCAGCAGCGTGGACCTGCCCGATGAGGATGCCCTGCACGCGGTGCGCCACAAGCTCGCCTCCCACCGTTCGGCACGCCTGGAGGTGCTCAGCGACGGGGAGGTCACGCACCTGGTCTACCCGTTGCGGGCCCGCCAGCCCACGGCCTCCCCCGGCCAGAAGGATGCCGCCAGCCAGCGTCCGGACCCGGGAACCGGCACCCTGGTGCTCTCCCTGGCCGAACCCCCGTCGGTCGCGGTGCGCAGCATCGCCGGCACGGCGTTGAGCCTGCTGGAGGTCATCTTGCATCAGCGCCTGGTTGGCTCCTTCGCCGCGACCCAGCTGGCCACGCTGCTGGTGCTGGGAATCACCGGGCAGGACCCCGAATCGGGGCGCACCGATGAGCTGCTTGATGCTGCGGTGGGCGGAAACCCCAGGCAGCCGCTCCACGTGGTGCTCGCCGCCGGGCAGGAAGACGGGGACACCGATCCCGATCACCAGGTGGTGCTTTGCCGCAGCCTGTTCGACACCCGGCTGGTGGCCCGGCTGGATGGGCAGCTGGCCGTGGTCACCCGCCAACCGGTCGACGACCCGTTGATGCTGCGCGCCCGGGAAGCGGGAATGCTGGTGGCGGTCTCCCGTGCCCTGGATCCGTCCGCCGCCGGGTGGCGGCAACGCGGCGCGGAACTGCACGAGGCCTATCTGCAGGCCGCGGGGCTGCTGCGGCGGGTGCTCGATGAGCAGCGCAGCCTCAGGGCCGCGGATCTGGGCAGCACCTTCGCCGACTTGCTGCCGCTGAATGCGGCTCGACAACTGGCCCATGACCTGCTCGCCCCGCTGCTGGAACTGCCCGCGGCCCGCCGCGAGCTGTACTTGAGGGTGCTGCGTTCCTGGCTGGAGGCCAACGGGCAGTGGGATGCCTCGGCAGCCGCTGCGCAGCTGCACCGCAACTCCATGCGCCGGCACATAAGCGCCATTGCCGAGCTGTTGGGCGTGGACCTGTCCGAGGCGGCGGTGCGTCAGGAGCTTTATCTGGCGCTGCGTTTCATTTCCAATACCGGAACATAGTCCAGCCCAGCGGCTAGTCCGCCCGGGTTTCGGCACCCCAGCGCTGGTAGAGGTCGTTGCGCAGTTCGGCCAGGTAGGGGGTGATCCGCTGGGCTTCGCTCACCTGGCGGGCCGCAAGGTCGGTGATCAGCAGTTCGGCCTCGGCCCCGGCGGCGGCCAGCACGGTGCCGGAGGGCGCCGCCACCACCGAGTGCCCCGAGAGCTCCAGTCCGGCCTCCATGCCGCTGTGGTTCGCGTACGCCACGTAGACCCCGTTTTCCATGGCGCGGGCCGGAATCAGCGAATCGGTGACCGGATCATTGCCCACGCTCAACGCGGTCGGCACGATGACCAGCTCGGCACCACGAACGGCCGCGGCGCGTACGGTTTCGGGGAATTCAACGTCAAAGCAGATCATCAGCCCGATGCGCAGGCCCTCAAGCTCGAACAGGGCCGGGGCGCCGGTGCCGGGCTTGAACACCCGTTGCTCCTCGGGTCCGTAGAGGTGCACCTTCACATAGCGGGCCAGCTGGGCCCCGCTCCGGTCCACCACATAGCCGACAATCATCCACTGGCCGTCAACGTATTCCGGTAGGCAATAGGCAATCGCGATCCCGGCGGCGCGCGCCACCTCGGGCATCCGCTGGCCCCACGCCGCGGCCTGCTCGGGGGCAAGCCGCTGGAGGATCTGCTCGGGCGCGTACCCGCTAATGAACAGCTCAGGCGTCAGCAGCAGGTCGGCCTCGGCCTTGGCGGCCTGCTCGGCCGCATGGGCGATCAGGGAAATGTTCGCGTCCCCATCCAGCACGGTCGCGGTGTCTTGCAGCATTGCCAGTCGCATGGTGATGTCCACTTCCTCGTCAGTACTACTTCAAGGCTAGGGGTCGTTACCGACGCCGCCGAGTTAAAAAAGTCCCAGCTTCCCGGGGGCGCAGGATGTTTTGCACCAGCCATGGCTGGTTTCGCTGGGCGCCCGGACGGGTCAGGCCGACCCGGAACCCGGCAGCTGGTGCAGGATGTCGGGGCCACTGAATGGTTGCGCGTCCGCCTTAACGAGTGGAGGCACCAGCCCATGGCTGGTGCCTCCAGTGGTTCAGCGCGCCGGGACTACTTGGTCAGCAGTTCCAAAGCAGCGTTCAGGGTCTTGCTCGGACGCATGACCGCGGTGGTCTTGGCCTCGTCCGGACGGTAGTAGCCGCCCAGTTCAACACTGTGGCCCTGGACCTCGGCCAGCTCGCTGAGGATGGTTTCCTCATCGTTGGACAGTGCCTTGGCCACGTCGGCGAAGGCGGCCGCCAATTCGGCGTCCTTGTCCTGCTTGGCCAGCTCCTCGGCCCAGAACTTGGCCAGGTAGAAGTGGCTGCCGCGGTTGTCCAGCTCGCCCACCTTGCGCTTGGGCGACTTGTTTTCCAGCAGGAAGGTACCGGTCGCGGCGTCCAGCGTGTCGGCCAGCACCTGGGCGCGGGCGTTGTCGTAGTTGCTGGCCAGGTGCTCGAAGGAAGCGGCCAGGGCCAGGAACTCACCCAGCGAGTCCCACCGCAGGTGGTTCTCGTTCACCAGCTGCTGTACGTGCTTCGGGGCCGAGCCACCGGCACCGGTCTCGAACAGGCCGCCGCCAGCCAGCAGCGGAACGATCGAGAGCATCTTGGCGCTGGTGCCCAGCTCCAGGATCGGGAACAGGTCGGTGAGGTAGTCGCGCAGCACGTTGCCGGTCACCGAGATGGTGTCCTCGCCCTTGCGGATGCGCTCAATCGAGTACTTGGTGGCCTCGATCGGCGAGAGGATCTTGATGGTCAGGCCCTCGGTGTCGTGCTCCTTGAGGTATTCGTTGACCTTCTTGATCAGCACCGCGTCATGGGCGCGGTTCTCATCCAGCCAGAACACCGCCGGGGTCTGGGAGGCGCGGGCGCGGTTGACGGCCAGCTTCACCCAGTCGCGGATGGCAACGTCCTTGGTCTGGCAGGCGCGCCAGATATCGCCGGTGAAGACCTGGTGCTCGATCAGTACGGTGCCGAACTCGTCCAGCACCTGGACGTGGCCGTTGCCGGTCATCTCGAAGGTCTTGTCGTGCGAGCCGTATTCCTCGGCCTTCTGGGCCATCAGGCCCACGTTCGGCACGGTGCCCATGGTGGTCGGGTCGTAGGCGCCGTTGGCGCGGCAGTCTTCGATCACGGCCTGGTAGACGCCGGAGTAGGAGGAGTCAGGCAGCACGGCCAGGGTTTCGGCTTCCTCGCCGTCCGGGCCCCACATCTTTCCGCCCAGGCGGATCATGGCCGGCATCGAGGCGTCGACGATCACATCGGAGGGCACGTGCAGGTTCGTGATCCCCTTGTCCGAATCCACCATGGCCAGCTTCGGGCCCTCTTCCAGGCCCTTGGCGATCAGCTTCTCCACGCCCTCGCGGACCTCGTCGGTCAGCTCGTCCAGCCCGCCGAGGATGGCGGCCAGGCCGTTGTTCGGGTTCAGCCCGGCGGCTTCCAGCTGCTCGCCGTAGGTGTCGAACAGCTCAGAGAAGTAGGCCTTGACGACATGGCCGAAGATAATCGGGTCGGAGACCTTCATCATGGTGGCCTTCAAGTGGGCGGAGAACAGCACGTCATCGCGCTTGGCGCGGGCCACGGCGTCCTTGAGGAACTCGTCCAGGGCCACCACGTGCATGACGGTGCCGTCGATGACCTCGCCGGCCAGCACCTTGAACGGCTTCTTCAGGATCTTGACTTCACCGTCTTCGGCGACAAAGCGGATCGAGATGCTCTTGTCCTTGTCGATGACCACGGACTTCTCGTTCGAGGCGAAGTCATCGGCACCCATGGTGGCGACATTGGTCTTCGAGTCGGAGGACCAGGCACCCATCGAGTGCGGGTTCTTGCGGGCGTAGTTCTTCACGCTCAGTGGCGCGCGGCGGTCCGAGTTGCCTTCACGCAGCACCGGGTTTACGGCCGAACCCTTGATCTTGTCGTAGCGGGCGCGGATGTCGGTTTCCTCATCCGAGCTCGGGTTGTCCGGGTAATCGGGCAGGGCGTAGCCCGCGGTCTGCAGTTCGGCGATCGCGGCCTTCAGTTGCGGGATCGACGCGGAGATGTTCGGCAGCTTGATGATGTTGGCCTCGGGGGTCTTGGCCAGGTCACCCAGCTCGGCCAGGGCATCGGCGATGCGCTGTTCCTCGGTCAGGTAGTCCGGGAAGCTGGCGATGATGCGGCCGGCCAGCGAGATGTCGCGGGTTTCCAGCTCCACCCCGGCGGTCGAAGCGTAGGCCTCGACGATCGGCAGGAACGAGTGGGTCGCCAGCATCGGCGCTTCATCGGTGTGGGTGTAGATAATCTTGGCCATAGGTGTGGCGTCTCCCTGATCGTCGTGCGGAAGCGGGGTTAACCGCCCTAAACTCAACGTTCCCAACTTACCTGATTTCGGGCTCCACGACACGTTTTGTGGCCTAGTTATCCCTGCGAACTGCCTTGATTTTGCGCTGAAATGTCGGGCCTGGCGGCCCGAGATCGGCATCCCCGCTTTAAGTTAAGGTCTCGTAACTCAAACCGCTTTTTCGCAAACCCCGCCATGGGAGGGGCATAACAGCAACCCAGACGCCCCGGGACTGCCGCCGGAAGAACCCGGCAGCAAGCACGCAACCAGATTGTTGAACAATCCCGTCATTTGCTGCATGGTTAAGGTCGGAGGCAAGTAGAGACGGGGATCACAGTGCAATACATCGACCTGAATTCCGATGTGGGCGAATCGTATGGAAGCTGGAGCATGGGAGATGACACCGAGATCTTCCAATCCGTCTCCTCGGCCAACGTGGCCTGCGGATTCCATGCCGGTGACCCGCGCACCATCGCCCACACCTGCCGCGAGGCGGCGAAGGCGGGCATCACCATCGGGGCTCATGTCGGGTACCACGACCTGGCCGGGTTCGGCCGCCGTTTCATTGAGGTTCCGGGCAACGAACTGGCAGATGACTTGCTCTACCAGCTAGGGGCGATGGATGCCATGGCCCGGGCTGCCGGCAGCGAAGTCAAGTACGTCAAACCGCATGGCGCCTTGTACAACGCCATCGTGCACCATGAAGAGCACGCCCAGGCGGTGATTGACGCGATACGGGCCTTCGGACGCGACCTTCCCGTGCTCCTGCTCCCCGGGTCGATCGCCCTGGACAAGGCCAAACGTTCTGGGTTGCGGGCGGTCAGCGAGGCCTTTGCCGACCGCAGCTACAACCCGGACGGAACCTTGGTTTCGCGTACGGATCCCGCTGCCGTCCTGCATGACCCCCAACGCATCACCCAGAACATGATTCGCCTGGCCAGCGAAGGCACCATCCGGGCCATCGATGGCACCATCATCCGCACTTCCGCTGAGAGCATCTGTGTTCACGGGGATACGGCCGGAGCCGTGGCGGTGGCCGCCGCGGTGCGTGCCGGGCTGGAGTCCTCGGGGATAGACATCAAGAGCTTCGCATGACGATCGATGCCGTCCACTTTGCCGGCACCCGAGCGGTGCTCGTGGAGCTGTCCGATGCCGCGTCCGCGATGGCGCTGACCGCCTGGTTGGAATCCCATCCCCTGCCAGGACAGCAGGATGTGCAAACCGGTGCGCGCACGGTGCTGCTCAGGACCGACTGCCTGCCCAATGCCGGCTACGCGTACCGGCTCATTCCCACGCTGCATCTTGACCTGGACCGCCGGCACGAAGGCGAGCTCATCACGGTGAACGTCAGTTACGACGGGCCGGACCTGCACGCGGTGGCCGAGCTGCTCGGCCTGAGCACCGAAGCGCTGATCGAACTGCACAGTTCACGACGATGGGCTGCCGCATTTACTGGCTTTGCCCCGGGGTTCGCCTACCTGCAGTCCGAGGGCCCGCCCCTGGAGGTTCCACGTCGCAGCACGCCTCGAACCACGGTGCCCGCCGGCGCGGTTGCCCTGGGCGGGAAGTACTCGGCCATCTACCCCGCGGCGTCCCCGGGCGGCTGGCAGCTGCTCGGGCATACCGACACCCGCATGTGGGACGTGAACCGCACGCCCCCGGCCCTGGTGCAACCGGGCGACAAGGTGAAATTCGTGCCGCAACGCGCGGCACTGCGACTGAGCGTTCCTGCCGCGAACCACCAGCCACCGGCACCACAGGTGACGTCGGGGGTGGAAGTCATCAGCCCCGGCCCGCAATCAACGATCCAGGATGCAGGACGCCGCGGCGTCGGCAACCTTGGCGTTTCCCCCTCCGGCGCTGCCGATGCGATTTCGGCGCACCAGGCGAACAGGCTGGTCGGGAACCTGCCCGGTGCGCCCGTTATCGAGACCCTTGCCGGTTCGCTGCGGGTGCGGGCCATTGGCCACCAGGTGCTGGCGGTCAGCGGGGCCGAGGTGCGGCTCGAGATCCACGGCGAAGCCGAGGATCACACCAGCATGCGCACCGCAGCGATGAACGTGCCGTTCATCCTCAGGGACAAGGAAACCTTGAGCTGTTCCGCGGCCACGGCCGGGCTTCGCAGCTACCTGGCGGTCCGTGGCGGCTTTGATGGCCACCGGGTTCTGGGCTCCCTGTCCACCGATTCCCTCTCCGGCCTCGGACCGGCACCCCTGCAACCCGGCGAGCGCCTGCCCACGGCGAGGATTCGCGGCACCCATCCGGTGGGCGGCGCCGAACCCTCCACGCTGCCCCAGCCCGAGCCGGACGGATGTTTTAGGCTGCGCATCGTGGCCGGTCCACGCGATGATTGGTTCGGACCGCAGGGCCTGGAACGGCTTGTTTCCCAAACGTGGGAAGTCAGCGCCCAGTCCAACCGGGTGGGAATGCGCCTGAGCAATGCCGCGGGCGGCAGGCCGCTGGTCCGGCTGCGCGCCGGTGAGCTTGAAAGCGAAGGCATGGTCCGCGGTTCGCTTCAGGTTCCCCCTTCCGGATTGCCCGTGCTGTTCCTGGCAGATCACCCGGTGACCGGCGGCTATCCGGTCATCGCGACCTTGGTCGATGAGGACGTCTCAAAGGCCGCTCAGCTCGCCCCCGGCACCCCCATCCGCTTTGTGCTGCTGGAACCCGGCTCATCGATGCCGCGGACGGGAGGTGGGCGCAGATGAACGAGCCCCATCAAGCAGCCGCCGCCACGGATGCTGCCCCCTGCCACGGCCTTTTGGAACGCGGGGTGGCCGCTCACGCGCACACCGGCGCGTGGGTGGCCGAACGGCTGCGTGCGCTCATCGCCGCAGGCAAGATGGTTCCCGGCCAAAAGCTTGGGGAAAAGGCGCTCTCCGAAACCTTTGGGATCTCCCGCAACACCCTGCGCGAGGCGTTCCGGATGTTGAACAACGAACTGATCATCACGCGGGTCCCCAACCGCGGGGTGTTCGTGGCTTCTCCCGGGCCGGAGGATGTACGTGAAATCTACGCGGTGCGCCGGATGATCGAACCGGCGGCGGTGGCCTGGGGCGCGGACCTAAATGTTGCCCAGCTGCACCGCACCGTGGTTTCTGGCCTGGAGGCGATGGCGGCCAGCGACACGGTCGGGGTCGCGGATGCGAACCAGCGGTTTCACCAGCAGATTGTTGCCGGGTCAGGCAGCAGGCACCTGCAGGAGCTGATGCACCGCGTGCTGGCCCGGATGCGGTTGGCGTTCCAGTCGGCGCAGGGCACCACGGATCTTCATCGCACCTACCTGCAGGGCAATGTGAACGTCGTGGGACTGCTCGATCGCGGGCAGCGGGTCGCGGCAGCCGATGAACTGCGCAGCTACCTGGAAGCGGCCGAAACCGAGCTGCTCTCACGGTTATCCGCCACGGCGCCGGGCGCTGCCCCTCGACGCGGTTAAAGCGCGTTTCCGCTGCCGCCACCGGCGGCTTGCCGACACAAAATCCCCGGGAGGCACCGGCAAGACGCGGCAGGCCCCCGCCCGCCTGAGTCATTCAGGTCGTGCGGGGGCCCGCGATGCGCCAGGACCTAGTGGAAGAAGTGGCGGGCGCCGGTGAAGTACATGGTGATGCCGGCTTCGTTCGCCGCGGCGATCACTTCCTCATCGCGTACCGAGCCGCCGGGCTGGACTACCGCCTTGACTCCGGCGTCAATCAGGATCTGCAGGCCA
The DNA here is from genome assembly GCF_052928425.1 of Glutamicibacter sp. BSL13. Lineage (NCBI taxonomy): Bacteria > Bacillati > Actinomycetota > Actinomycetes > Micrococcales > Micrococcaceae > Glutamicibacter > Glutamicibacter sp. BSL13. Next base: position 48,681 of record NZ_JAVGCZ010000007.1, on the reverse strand, counting down.
TCGGCGAACGGGAAGAACGCGTCCGAGGCCGCCACGGCGCCCCGGGTGCGGTTCTTGGACTCGGCGCCGTCCACGTTCTCGGCTCCGCCGGCGGCGTCGGCCCCGGATTCAACGCTCACGCCCAAGGTGTTGGCGCGTTCCACGGCCAGCTTGCAGGAGTCCACGCGGTTGACCTGTCCCATGCCGATGCCCACCGCGGCGCCGTCCTTGGCCACCAGAATGGCGTTGGACTTGGCGGCGCGCACCGCGCGCCAGGCGAAGGCCAGGTCGGCCAGGGTCTGCTCGTCGGCGGCCGAGCCGGCGGCCAGCGTCCAGTTGGCCGTGTCATCACCGTCGGCTGCGATGGTGTCCGACGCCTGGATGAGCATGCCGCCGGAAATCTGGCGGAACTCGTTGGCGGCGCGGCGGTACCCCTCCGGCAGGGTCAGCAGGCGGATGTTCTTCTTGGCCGAAAGGATCTGCACGGCCTCATCTTCGAAGTCTGGGGCGATGACCACCTCGGTGAAGATGCCCTTGACGGTGTCGGCCATCGCCTTGGTGACGGTGCGGTTCGCGGCGATCACCCCGCCGAAGGCGGAGACCGGGTCGGTGGCGTGGGCCTTGGCGTGGGCGTCGGCGATCGGGTCCGCGGCGCCCGGTGTGGCCACCGCAACACCGCACGGGTTGGCGTGCTTGATGACGGCCACGGCTGGTTCGCTGAAGTCGAAGGCGGCGCGCAGGGCGGCGTCCGCGTCCACGTAGTTGTTGTAGCTCATCGGCTTGCCGTGCAACTGCTTGGCCTGGGCGATCCCGGCCGGCGCGGCGGCATCGGTGTACAGGGCGGCCTGCTGATGCGGGTTTTCCCCGTAGCGCAGCACCGCTTCGCGTTCCAGGGCCACCCCGGCGTAGGCCGGCCACTGGACCTGGCCCTGTTCGTCCTCGTCCAGGAACTGGCTGGCGGTCCAGGAGGCCACGGCCGTGTCATAGGCGGCGGTGTGGGCGTAGGCCTTGGCAGCCAGGCGCTGGCGGGTCTTCAGGTCGAAGCCCCCGGCCTTGGCGGCGTCGATGACCTGCCCGTAGAAGGAGGGATCCACCACGATGGAGACCGCAGCGTGGTTCTTCGCGGCCGAACGCACCATGGCCGGACCGCCGATGTCGATCTGCTCGACCACGTCGTCCTGCGCGGCGCCGGAGGCGACGGTCTGCACGAACGGGTAGAGGTTGACGACCACCAGGTCGATCGGGTCAATGTCCATGGAGGCCAGGGTGTCCATGTGCTTGCCCACGCGGCGGTCGGCCAGGATGCCGCCGTGGATCCGCGGGTGCAGCGTCTTCACGCGCCCGTCCAGCATTTCCGGGGAACCGGTGACCTGTTCCACCTCGGTGACGGGGATGCCGGCCGCGGCGATGCGCTGGGCCGTTGAACCGGTGGAGACCAGCTGCACCCCTGCCTCATGCAGTCCGGCGGCCAGCTCCTCCAGACCGGTCTTGTCGTAAACGGAAATCAGGGCGCGACGGATCGCTACACGGTCTAGGGCGGTCTTGCTCACGTAAATGGTCTCCCGGGCAGTGCGACATTGTGGTTGCGGCGGCACGGCGGCCGCCGCAACCATTCTAGCCCCGGGGTGCGGTCAACCTTCAGGATGTTTCGGACAGGGTCTGGTCCTGGACGATGTCGGGGAAATGTTCGCTGAGCTGTTCCGGGGTGAGGCACAGCTTCAGCAGTCTCTCGGCGTGGTCGTCGTCGGCCACGTAGGTGACCAGGTCCAGCTTGGTGCGTTCGTTCAGGGCATCACGCAACCCGATGGCCACCCTGACCATGGTGCGGTAGTAGGCGCGGATGGTTTCGCTCCAGCCCTCACGCTGGGCCTGGGTGGCCAGCGCGTCGCTCCAGATTTCGGCGGCCACCTCCTCCACCAGCCCGATGGAGGACCAGTGCCATTCGGTGGGTTCCCACTTGTCCGAATAGAATCCGTCATCGTCGTCGGCTTCCAGGTCCGCTTCCAGCGCCTGCAGCACATCGTCCAGGTCCTGGCCGTCGTGGTCCTCGTCCTCGGCCCCGTGCCCGTCGGTGGAGTCGTCCTCCGTTTCACGGTCCCCGGGTTCGACGCCGGAGTAGTCATCGGCGTCCGCCCGGTCCTCGTATTCCTCGTCCTCGTCCAGGTCCTCGCCGCGCGCCACCAGCAGTTCGCGGGTTTCGGTCAGCCGGTCGCGTTCCAGCGCCTGGATGGAGTTCAACGCCAGCAGGGGCATGTCAATGGACTCGGACTCCTCGCTGCTGACCCCGTGCAGGGCAATCGCGTAAAAGTCCTGGGTCGGGTGTTGTTCCAAAATCTCCGCCGCGTGTCGAAGGGCGGACACCCGTAGCGCCTCTTCGAGAGCGGTCCAATCTACTCCCATGTCCAGAGATTACCCCGTTCGGCGGGCCACCGGTAGGCCTTGACGCACCGGGCAATCGGGCGTAGCGATGTGCCCGAAGCCACGGCAGTGTCGGTAGGCTACTGCCTGTTGCCTCCGCAGCCGCATCCTCCACCGAAGGACTTTGACCGTGTCTACCATTACCCGCCCCTCCGGCGCCCGCATTGTGCAGGAGCTGCCCTTCAAGTGGTCCGTGCAGGGCTCGATCTTCATCATCGGCGGCCTGGGGTTCATGTTCGACGCCTGGGACGTCACGCTGAACGGCGCACTGATCCCGCTGGTCGCCGCCGAGTGGGGGCTGGAGCGCACCACCGCGGCGCTGCTGGGCACCTCGAACCTGGTGGGGATGGCGATCGGCGCGTTCATCTGGGGCGGGCTGGCGGACCGCTATGGGCGCAAGAAGGCGTTCTCGGCGACCCTGCTGATGTTCTCGGTCTTCACGGTGCTGGGCGCGCTGTCCCCGAACTTCGGGTTCTTTGTGGCGTTCCGCTTCCTGGCCGGTGTGGGCTTGGGCGGCTGCATCCCGGTGGACTATGCGCTGGTGGGCGAGTTCACCCCGGCCCGGCTGCGCGGCAAGGTGCTTACCGCCATGGACGGGTGGTGGCCGGTGGGTGCGGCGCTGTCCTTCTTCATTTCCGGGGCCGTGATTGCCACGACCGAGAACTGGCGGCTGATCCTGGTGGTGATGATCCTGCCGGCGCTGCTGGTCTACTTTGTGCGCCGCCAGGTGCCCGAGTCCCCGCTGTACCTGGCCTCCCGGGGCCGGGAGTCCGAGGCGCGGGCGGTGATTGACGACCTGGTGACCCGCACCGGGGCCAAGGTGCGCGAGTACCGGATCGAGATGCCGGACGCCAAGCCCACACCGTGGTGGCAGCAGGTGGTGGCGCTGTGGCGGTACTCCCCGTCACTGACCGCGACCAGCTGGCTGCTGTTCATCACCATCCTGCTGGTCTACTACCTGGCACTGACCTGGCTGCCCACCATCCTGGCCGAGGCCGGGATGGCCCAGTCCGCGGCCCTGTTCACCACCGCGGTGATGGCGTTGATGGGTCTGCTCGGAGTGGTGATCGCCGCCCTGCTCGTTGAGCGGGTGGGCCGCAAGTGGCTGCTGGGCGTTTCCGCGCCGCTCTCCGGCCTGGTGCTGGTGCTGGTTGCCCAGGTGCTTCACGTGCCGGCCGCCGCCATCGGCTGGGTGCTGGTGTTCGGGATGGTGGTGCAGGTGGCGATCCCGGTGCTCTACGCCTATGTCTCGGAGCTGTACCCCACCGAGCTGCGCGCCTCGGGGTTCGGGTGGGCCTCGACCATGTCCCGGCTGGCGGCCGGGTTCGGTCCGCTGCTGTTCGCCGCACTGTGGCCGGTGGTGGGCCTAAGCGCCCTGTTCGCCGGGGCGACCGTGCTGGTGGTGCTGGCCCTGCTGGTCATGGCGCGGGTGGCCCCGGAAACCAAGGGCCGCGAGCTTGACTGAACTTCCCGCCCACCTGCCGCAGCACCTGCTGCGGCTGGCCGCGGACGGCGGGGCCGAACCGGTGTGGCGCAACGAGCTGGGCGGGACGACCTTTCGGCTGGCCCCCCGCAGGCCGGTGCCTGTACCTGAAGTGGCAGCCGCGCCCGCCGGTTGACCGGCAAGATGCGCGGGCGGTGGATTTGGCGGCCGAGGCCCGGCGGCTGCGCTGGGCCCGGATGTATCACCCGGTTCCCCTGGTGCTCGGGCAGGGAGCCACATCCGCCGGATCCTGGCTGCTGACCCAGGCGGTTGCGGGCACCAGCGCCGTGGATGAGCGGTGGCGCGCCCAGCCGCGCACCGCCGTCGTCGCGATCGCCCGGGGCCTGCGAAGGCTGCATGAGACCCTGCCGGTCGAGGACTGCCCGTTCACCGGCAGCTGGGCGCAGCCCCACGCGGCACGGCTTCTGGCACCGCAGCAGTTGGTGGTCTGCCACGGGGATCCGTGCGTGCCGAACACGTTGCTGGATTCGTCCGGCGATTTTGCCGCCCACGTGGACCTGGGGCTGCTGGGGGTGGCGGACCGCTGGTCGGACCTGGCGATTGCCAGCTACAGCATCGGCTGGGACATCAACTTCGGCCCCGGCTACGAGGAGCTCTTCTTCAGCGCCTACGGGGTGGCGCCGGATTGGGAGCGCATTGCCGCCTACCGGGCGTTGTGGGACGCGCCGGAATAGTGCGCCCGGGCTACGCCTTGCCGGCGGCCAAATCCGCCAGGGTGGCGATCAGCAGCCGGCGTTCGACCACCTTGATGCGCTCGTGCAGGGATTCCTCGGTGTCCCCGGGCAGCACCTCGACCGGCTCCTGGCGCAGGATCGGGCCGGTGTCCACCCCGGTGTCGGCGATGTGCACGGTGCAGCCGGTCACCTTCACCCCGTACGCCAGGGCGTCACGCACCCCGTGGGCGCCGGGGAAGGACGGCAGCAGTGCCGGGTGGGTGTTGATGTAGGTGCCCTCGAAGGCATTGATGAACTCCTCGTTCACAATGCGCATGAAGCCCGAGGAGATGACGTAGTCCGGGGCGTAGGACAGACACTTTTCGGTCAGCGCATGGTTCCATTGCGCCCGCTCGGAATAGTCCTTGAAGTTCACCACGAAGGTTTCAATCCCGGCATCCGCACAGCGCTGCACCCCCAGGGTGCCATGCTTGTCCGCGCCGACCGCCGCAATTTCCACATTGGGCAGCTCGCCGCTGGCGATCGCGTCGATTACTGCCTGGAGATTCGAACCGGTGCCGGAAACCAAAACCACAATACGCATGGCTTCAATTCTACGGTGGCTGCGCCGGCTGCCTGGCACCGGCAAGGTGGGCGGGCGCAGCAGCGGGCCGCTAGCCGAACACCACCAGCCCGTAGACCACGAACAACGCCAGGTGGGCGGCCCCGTGCACGGCGGTGACCCGCTTCGCACCGAACCCGGCCACGGTCATCAGCAGGGTCAACCCAAGCAGCAGCAGGTTTGCCGGGGATTCACCGAGCACGACGCTTTGCCCGGTGAGCATGCCGATGACCAGCACGGCGGGAATCGTGACGCCCACCGTGGAGACCAGCGCGCCGTGGCACAGGTTGCTCACCCGCTGGATTTCCCCGTTCAGGGCGGCGCGCACCGAGGTGATGGATTCGGGCAGGAACACGATCATGGCAATCAGGATCCCGGACAGGGCCACCGGTGCCCCCAACCGGCCCAGGCCGTCATCCAGCAGGCTGGCCATGTCATGGGAGAGCAGCACGATCGGCAGCACCGTGATGACCAGCAGTCCCAGCCGAAGCAGCACTTCGGTGCGGTGGGTGGCCAGCAGCTGGCCGATCGGGGTCCGCTGCCCACCGGCTTGGCCCTCGGTTCCGCCAATCCCCAGGCGCTGGATCACCTTGGGGTCCACCTCAATGAAGTCCCCGGACTGCGCCCCCATTTGGCGGTACAGGAAGTAGGCGTACAGCACGACGGTGAGCAGAACCAGTGGGATCTCCTGCGCGGTGGTGTAGCTGCCCCCGGTGCCGATCAGGGCCGGCAGGGCGAACGCCAGGGAGGTGAGCACCACCAGCATCGCCAGGTAGGCCGAGGCACCGGTGCGGTTGGGGGCCATGGCCCCGTGCCGGGTGCCTCCCACCAGCAGGGACAGGCCGATCACCAGGTTCATGATGATCATCGACACCGCCATGACCGAGTCGCGGGCGATCGTCGAATGATCGCCCGGGCCCAGCATGACCGCGGAAATCAGGATGACTTCGATCAGCACGATGGACAGGGTCAGCACCAGCGAACCGTAGGGGTCTCCCAGCCGGCGCGCGAGCTGCTCGGCCTCGTGCACCACCCCGAAGGAGCACAGCAGGATGACCGCGACGATGACTGACAGGGCCAGCACCAGCAGCCCGCCGGGCACCGGTGGGGCGAGGAACCGTCCCAGCCCGAGCAGCAGGAAGAAGGTGCCCCAGCCAAGGACGAGCCGGAGGATGGCCACCGGGGTGACGATTGATCGCAACAAGGAAGTGGAACGCAAGGGTTCAGAACCTATTCCATGGGGTCGTCCCCATGTCGAGCGAGCGGACGGGTCGTCCCGACCGGAAAAACGGCAATGTGCCTGCCTTCAGGGTAGAACAGCGGGCAGCGGGGAGCCAATCGATGGCCCGGCACCGCGTGGTGCTGGCCATGGGCCCAGCCCACCGCCTGGGCTATCGGCCGGCAGGCGGCGCACTGGCGCTCTTGACCCAGGAGGTTGCTTGGGTGGCAGCTCAAGAGTCAGCCGGAAGACACTGGACATCCCTCGGAATGCGTCGGCCACGGCCCTAGACTGGAGCCACCATTCTTCGATTCCCAGGAGGAGCAATGGAAGGCATCGTCCCCGACGACAAGGACTGGACCGTGGTGCTGGATGAAATCTGCACCGAATGCGCCCATGACGTGCGCTCGACGACACCGGAGGAAATCGTCGATGAGCTGCCGGACAAGGTGGACCGCTACCTGTTGGCCCTGCACCGTGAGCACGCCCGCGAGCGCACCGATCCCTCCCGTTGGAGTGTCCAGGAATACGTGGTGCATGTGGCGGACATGCTGCGGGTGATGGTGCTGCGCTTTAATCTGATGCTGGCCGAAGACGAACCCACGTTCCCGAACTGGACCAGGATGAGGCGGCCGAGCAGGCCCGGTACAACGAGCTGGATCCGGAGGAGGCGGCCAGCCGGCTGCGTGCCGCCTCGGCGATGTTCATGACCCGGCTGGATGGGATTTCACCGCATGAGTACTCCCGCAAGGGACTGCGTTCAAACGGCGCCGCCTTCACGGTGGCCAGCCTCGCACAGTACGCGTGGCACGATGTGCTGCACCACTTATGGGACATCAAGGCGTAGCGGCCGCCGTGCCCGGCCCGGCGGAAGGACCTGGCTACCCTTCGAGCACCGGGTCCGTTTCAAACAAGGGCGCAATCAGGTAGCCGATCGCCGTGCCCAACCCGACCTGCAGGGCCAGCCATCCGGCCGAGGCCCACAGGTGCGGGCCCACCTCGGTCAGCCGGCCCACCGCCAGTGAGCCGGAGGACAGCCACGCCCCGGCCAGGCTCAACACCCCGGCAACAATGCCGGTGAACACCGACAGGGCCGCGGTGGAGGTGGCCAGTGAAAGCCAGTGGTAGGGGATGCGGCGGGCGAACCAGTCCTCCAGGTGGTTCTCCCCCACCCGCAGGAAGTACCAGCCGGCCGCCACCCCGGCCAGCACCGGCAGCAGCATGAACAGCCAAAAGTTTCCATGGTCGCCGGAGGGCAGCGCAGCCAGCAGCGGAATCGAGGGCAGCGGTCCCACCGTTGTCTCCAGGGTGGACAGCGTGCTGCCGGCGCCGATGGCGAACCCGCCGCCGCTGATCCAGGACAGCACCCAGAACACGGCATTGGGGATGAACCCCAGCTGCAGCAGGGTCAGCGCAAAGGAACCCACCGCCCCGGGCCGCAGTTCCTGGTACACATTGGCCACGTCCACCCAGTGCGTGCCCACCGCCACGGAAAGCACCACGCCGCTGATGCCCACGGCCGCGACATACCCCACGAAGCCGGCCACGATCACGTGCCAGACGTAGGAGCCGGCCCAGCGCCGGTGCGGGGAGATGCTGGTCAGGTACTTGGCCGTGTCGATTCCGATCAGCCTCCCCCAGGACCCGGCTTCACGCCGGGCACCGATAAGCAGTCCGAAGAACACGATCACCAGCGGCAGCAGCGCCGCGGCCACCACATTGACCGACGCGTAGTCGTTGCTGACCAGGAACCCGGTGGCCAGGCCCACCAGCCCATAGGCGGTGAAGGCGCCCAGCAGGCCCTGCCAGAGCTGGTCGGTGTAGGAGGCGCGGGCGATGCGCCGCCCGGCGCGCATGGCGAAGAACAGCGGGATCAGGCTCAAACCCAGCGGAATCAGGGTGAACCACCCGGAGACCGAACTCGGGTCGGTTTCCGGGCCGAGGTTGTGGATTTGGATCGGCACCCCGTGCACGGCCAGCCAGATCAGTCCGCCGAACTGCATGATCGCTTCGAAGGATTCCTCGCTGAAGCCCCCGCTGAAGTAGACCGCGATCAGCGGCACCAGCAGGATGGCAGCGACGAACACCACCGATTGCAGGATCTCAAATACTCCCTGCAGCATCAATGGCATCGGCCAGCCATTGCGCAGGCGCAGCATTACTGCCTTCATGGGTTTCTTTTCGCGGCTCATTAAAAAACAATGTTGCCACCATTGGCGTCGTGCTTTGCTCTGCGACGCGCAATGATGGCAACTGCTGGGGTAGTGCTGAGGTTGACCTGCTCAGTAGCTGGCCGGGGCGTCCGTCGGTCGTTCCTCGCCAAAGGACGCGGCCAGCGCCTCGCTGGCGCGGGCCAACAGCGCCACGTCGGCCCCGACCCCCACGTAGTGGGCCCCGGCGTCGATGTAGCGCTGGGCGGTGGACTTGTCGAACGCGTTGACGCCCACGAACTTGCCAGCAGCAAGTCCCGCGTTGATCGACGTGGTGACGGCCTGGACTACGTCCGGGTGGCCCTGCTGGCCGATGACCCCCATGGAGGCGGCCAGGTCCGAGGGCCCGATGAAGATCCCGTCAACACCTTCGGTGCCCACGATCTGTTCCACGTTCTCGACCGCTTCGGCGGATTCGATCTGCACCATCAGCGTCAGGGTTTCCGAGGCACGCTGCAGATAGCCGTCGATGCGGTTCCAGCGGGCCGAGCGGGCCAGCGCCGAACCCACCCCGCGCACCCCGTGCGGAGGGTAATGGCAGGCGGCCACCGCGTTGCGCGCGTCCTCGGCGGTGTGCACCATGGGGATGATCAGTGACTGGACGCCCAGGTCCAGGTACTGCTTGATCAAGACGGTGTCGTTGAACGGCGGACGGACCACCGGCACCACCGGGTAGCTGCGCACCGCCTGCAACTGGGCCAGGATGCTGGACAGGTCGTTGGGTGAATGCTCCGCGTCAATGAACAGCCAGTCAAAGCCGGCTCCGGCGCAGATCTCGGCGTTCAGCGCCGACCCGGAGCACACCCAGATGCCCAGCAACGCCCGGTCCGCGCCGTGCAGCGCGTCCTTGAAGGAGGGATCGGGTTCTACTCGAAATGGCATGTCACGGTTCCCAACGGTCCGTAGTCGGCGAAGACGGTGTCGCCCTGGTACACCCACATCGGGCGGGTGAAGGAGCCGGCGAGGATGATCTCCCCGGCCTGCAGCTTGTCGCCGTGCGGGGCGATCTTGTTGGCCAGCCAGTACACGCCGGCGGCCGGGTGGTTCAGTACGCCGGCTGCGACGCCGGTCTCCTCCACGGTCTGGTTCTTGAACAGGATGCCCGAAACCCACCGCAGGTCCAGGGTGTCCACCTTGACCGGGTTCCCGCCGATCACCATGGCACCCATCGCGGCGTTGTCGCTGATGGTGTCCACAATGGTGCGGCCTTCCATCTCAATGCGCGAGTCGAGGATTTCCAGTGCCGGGATCACGTATTCGGTGGCCTGCAGCACGTCAAAAATGTTCGCATTCGGACCTTCGATGTCCTTGTTCAGCTTGAAGGCCAGTTCCATTTCAATGCGCGGGTGGGTGTAGTCCTCCCACTGCACCGTGCAGCCAGAGTCCAGCACCATGTCATCGAAGATGATCCCGTAATCCGGCTCGGTGATGCCGGTGGCCATCTGCATGGCACGGGAGGTCAACCCGATCTTGCGTCCGGCCAGCACCCGTCCGTTGGCTTCCGAGCGCTGACGCCACAGGTTCTGGACCCGGTAGGAATCCTCCACGGTCATTTCCGGGTAGCGGGCCGTGAGCCGCGGCACCGGGGTGCGCGTGGCACCGGCCTGGACCAGCTCATCGGCGATTGCCGTGATCGTTTCCTCGGATAGCATCGACGGATCAACCTTTCACATTCGATTCGTTGCCCTGCGAGCCGGATCACTTCACGGCTCGTAAGGGGAATGCTATCGAGGATGTCGACGCTTTGGCACATCGTACTTAGATTCCCGGCCCGCCAGGGCGGGCCGGGAAAGCCGATGTTCCTTTAGGAGTTGATGCCCGAACGAACCTGTTCCAGCAGCTGTTCGAAGGGCAGCGACGTCATCTCGTCACGGGACGAGGCGTTCTCGCTGACCCGGGGCGCAATCGAGCGGGTATCTCCCAGATCCAGGTCCGCGCTCAGCCCCTTGCTGCCGGCCAGGGTGGCCACCACTTCGCGGGCCACGCGCTGTTCGCGTTCGGCCAGCGTTCCCGACCCCTGGTCCGCACCCCAGTCCTCCGAGGAGGCGAAGACGGTGGTGGGCAGGATATGGGTGCGCAGATAGGAGAAGATCGGGCGCATCGCGTAGTCGATGGCCAGCTGGTGGCGGGCGCTGCCGGCGGTCGCGGCCAGCACGACCGGCTTGCCTTCCAGCGACTTCGGGTCCAGCACATCAATGAAGGACTTGAACAGGCCCGAGACCGAGGCGGTGAAAACCGGGGAGACGGCGATCAGCACGTCGGCGCCCACCACCGAGTCGATGGCCTGCTGCAGTCGGGGCGGGGCGAAGCCGGTGAGCAGGTTGTTGGTGATGTCCGTAGCGAAGTCGCGCAACTCGATGACGTTGATATCACCCTGCACGCCGGTGACGGCCAGTTCGCGGGCAACGGCGTCCGCCAGCTGGCGGCCCAGCAGTCCGGAGCTGGAGGGGGTGCCCAGTCCCCCGGAAATCACAACAATCGATTCGCTCATCTCATACCCTCCCGTAGTTCATGCGTTTGCATACAAAACACCCTCGTCTGCAAAAACATTCCCGTGGACTCAAGGAGATGCCCCTCATGCAGTCGCCATCCGTTCACGGTTTCACCATTGTGACGGTCGCCATGATATTGATACAGTTTGGGGTATGACTACTGAGCAGCAGGGCACCAATCAGCGCGACATTGAACCGGGAGTGCACACCGACTTCCACAACACAATGTCCTACGGCAGCTACTTGGATCTGGAACGGATCCTCTCCGCCCAGCATCCGGTGAGCCAGCCCCAGCATCATGACGAGATGCTGTTCATCATCCAGCATCAGACCAGCGAACTGTGGCTGAAGCTGATGCTGCACGAGCTGATGGAGGCCCGGCGCCTGCTGACCCAGGACGAGATCGGCAAGGCGCTGAAGTGCCTGGCCCGCGTGAAGCACATCCAAAAGACCCTCACCGAGCAGTGGTCGGTACTCGCTACCCTGACTCCGCGTGAATACGCCCAGTTCCGCGGGTTCCTTGGCTCCTCCTCCGGCTTCCAGTCCTTCCAGTACCGTGCGGTGGAGTTCATCCTGGGCAATAAGCACGCGGGAATGCTCAAGGTGCATGAGGCCGACCCCAAGGCGCACCAGTTGCTGGAGCAGCTGCTGCATGAGCCGACGCTCTACGATGTGTTCCTGGCCGCGCTCTCGCGCAAGGGGTACGCCATTCCGGCAGAAGTCCTGCACCGCGACGTGACCAAGGCCTGGGAATTCCAGCAAGGGTTGATCCCGGTCTTCAAGGACATTTATGAATCCGAGGACACCTTGTGGAGCCTCTATCAGGCCTGCGAGGACCTGGTGGACGTGGAGGACAACTTCCAGGCTTGGCGCTTCCGCCATATGCGGGTCGTACAGCGCACCATCGGCTTCAAGACCGGAACCGGTGGATCATCCGGGGTTGGCTTCCTGAAGCGGGCCCTGGACCTGACCTTCTTCCCCGAGCTCTTCGCGGTGCGCACCGAAATTGGCGCCAGCTAACGCACTGGCCGCGTTCACGCTGGACGACTTTGAATCCCGCAGCGGCAGCGCGACCTCCATCATCCGCACCATCGCCGGCCTGTACCTGCGCCATCACGAGGCCCCGATAGCTCGCGCCACCGTGCTGGAGCTGGCAGTTGCCGCCGGCGTAAGCCAACCGGCGGCCCAAACCGCCCTGTCTCGACTGGTGGATCGGGGGCTGCTGGGCACCAGCGGTGACGGGGCCATCCACGTCACCTCACCGGCCCAAGCCATGTTTGCCCGCGGCAACCGGCGCATCTTCACCCCCCGGCAGATGAGCGCCCATGATGGGTGGACCCTCTTGACCTACTCCGTGCCCGAATCCCTGCGCCCCCTGCGTCACCAACTGCGCAAGCACTTCGGCCAGCTCGGCGGCGGACAGGTAACGGCTGGGGTATGGATCTTTCCCGAATACCTGCACGATGAGGTCTCGGCCGTGGTTCAGGCCCTGCAAGCCAGGAACCACGTCACGGTGTTCCGCGCCCACACGCCCGACTTTCCCGGCTCAGCGCGCACTGCCGCCGAGCAGTGGTGGGACCTGGAGCGGCTGTCACGGCGACACGAGGACTTCCTGCAGACCGTCTCGACCATGGACCAGGAACGTGAGCTCACCGACGCCCTGGCCTACCGCCACTATGTCCGGCTCATCGATGCCTGGCGTGCCATTCCCTACCTGGATCCCGGGCTGCCGGCCTACATGTTGCCGGGGACCTGGCCGGGCAGCACCAGCCGGGAGCGATTCCTCAAGTTATCGCGGCGCTTTGCCCACAGCGCCGACGACTATGCCAGGGGGCTCATCATTTAGACCTACGAAGGTTCCCGGGTGTCCCACACCGGTTCGTCCGCGCCGTAGGCCGGTGGAGGCCCGGGATAGTCAACGGTGCGGTGCCTCCTATTAAAAGGAGGTGGCACGTAGGTCAGGGTTCCATACGGGCTCGGCATCGACCGCAGTGGCGCGTCCGGCAGCCGCTCCGCCTTAACCTGCGGCACCGGGGCGTCAATGAGTTCCCTGGCGGTGCGTGCCAGCGCGAAATGGGCCACCCCGCACTTTCCGCTGCGAGTGCGTTCTGTAAGCAGGGCGATGGCCGCTGCCGCCATGCCGTACCCGGTGGCGTAGTCCAGAGCCTGCACGGGCAGGGCGCCGGGCGCACCATCCGGCGCTCGATAAAGTTCTGCAATCCCGGTGGCAGCCTGAACGATGCTGTCAAAACCGCGTCGCCCGAACCAGGGGTTCGCATCTCCCCAGGCATCGAGGGTCACGAGTACCAAGTGCGGGAAACGTTCCCGTAGGCCCTGAACGGATAGCCCATGGCGCTCCAGGGCCCCTGGGCGGTAGCCGAGCAGAACAGCGTCCGCCTTGGTTAAAAGGTCCTCCAGCTGCCTTCGTCCCGCGCGGCTGCCGGCATCCACCGTGGCGCTTCGCTTCCCGAAGCCGGTCTCGATGTGCTGTCCGATGATTTCAGGCAGCTGAGGCGGGTCAATCCGCAAGACACTGGCCCCAAACACGGCTAGCGTGCGGGCAGCCGTAGGGCCAGCTAGCACCCGGGTGAAATCCAGTACGCGAAGGCCGCGCAGAGGGGCGTCGGCGGTGGGCCCGGGCTGCCATGATCGCGTTGGGCCCCCAGACGCCATATCGAACTCGACCCAGTCCGGCGTGCTCGGACTGCCGCGCTCGATCATGGCATTCCACTCGTTGCGTGTTCTTACGGTGGCGGCCACTCCCCCGGCATTCACAATTTTTTGCTCGGCCTCTAGCGCCGTCAGTTCCCGCAGAGACTGCTCCACATTGCCATCCGCCCCCAGCCCCAACCCGCGCAGCAGGGCCTGCTCGTGGTGCGGGTAGTTGGCATGCGTCCTGATCCATCCCTCGGCGCAGCGAAAGAACCCGGAATGAGGCGCAAAACCCGGGATGGGCTGGGAATCGACACGAAGCAGCCCGAAGGAGTTGAAGGCCTGCGCCACCCGGTGCGCTGGCGTCGTCAGCCGGTGCGCGCCAGCGCCACAGCACTCAAGGGCCTGCACGCATAATTGGACCGCAGCCAGGGCCAGCCCCTCCACATCCAGGGGCCCGGCCCACCAACGACGCGGGCCCGGCGGCGCGCTGTGCACGTCAGAAGGCAGCAAACCATGCGCAAGAAACGGTGCATTCAAAGGCGGCAACGCCGCACCAGCGGAACCGGGGACCAATTGAGTGCTGCGCGACATGGAACCATCATGCCCAGGTCGGACAGCAGGTGCACAGTGTTCGCGTGGACTTACCGTGAACCACCAGCACGGGTATTACGTCGCGCCATAGGGAAAGCTCCGGCAACGCGTGGCTTCGATAGTGTCTAGCCGACTTGCAAAAGGTGACTCTTGCCTCTGCTCGTGTCTTCAGTGGGCAGCGCGCGGATGAGTGCTGTGTTGCCTGTGGGGAACATCGACGGCGTGGCGTGCGCCATGCAGTGGTTGGGCAGTCAGTCAGTTCACGCTCGAAGGCATTCTCCGCTCTGCCTACCGTTAAGGTGCGTACCTCTTTAACGTGTTCAGCCCCGGACATTGCCGCATGCGGCAGTGTCCGGGGCTGAAGACCAGGTAGGTGATTACTTGGTCGGCACGTTCAGGGTCTGACCCACGAAGATCAGGTCCGGGTTGGACAGCTTGTCGCTGTTCACCGAGAACAGCGAACGCCAGTCGTCCAGACCCAGGTCCTGGGCGATCTTGAACAGGGTGTCGCCAGCCTTGACGGTGTAGTTCTTGCCCGAGTCGGTGGCCTTCACGTTGTATACCGGAGCCTTGGCAACCGGTGCGACGTGCTTGCCGGACTGAGTCTTCACTGCGGTGCGCTCCACCGACTTCAGGGTGGTCTGCTTCTTCGGGGCAGCCTTCTGAGTGGTGTACTTCTTGGCAGTGGTCTTCTGGGTGCTCTGCTGCGGAGCAGCCTTCTTGGTCTGAGCCTTCGGGGTGCCGGTCGGCTTCCCGCTCAGACCTAGCTTGGCCGAGCATGCGGGCCATGCGCCCCAGCCCTGGCCCTGCTGGACCTTGGTGGCAACGCGGATCTGCTCAGCCTTCGAAGCGTTGGCTGCCGAGCCCTTGCCGCCGTAGGCCTTCCAGGTGGAATCCGAGAACTGCAGGCCACCGTAGTAGCCGTTACCGGTGTTGGTCGACCAGTTACCGCTCGATTCGCACTGAGCCAGGGCGTCCCAGGTGCTGGCTGCGGAGGCCGGAACTGCTGCTACGGCCATGGCGCCACCTGCAACGGCGACTGCTGCCAGAGCGGCGGTGCCGCGACGGATGGTCTTCTTGCTCTTCTGCTGGATCATGGTTCTCCAGTGCTCTTCCCACGCGTAGGCTGTCCAAGCCATCCTGGCGCTGCGCCCAGCGTCGCATTTCGACATTACTGAAACGCCTACCGAATGGGCACACGGAAGTTCCGGCGGCGTTTTGCTTTTTCCCATAACACTGCGAGTGTTATCGAAACGTTATCCATGACGATAGCCCACACCCTGACCCCCTTGGCAACTCAGGTTCCTTCCAGAATCGGCGTTTGTTGCAGTCAACCCCATTAAAAAATTTTCAAAAAAAGTTCTTCGAGACACCCCGGAGCGCCGAATTTTGGAACCAAAACGTTATTTGGATGGAAGCGAATTTGGGGTGATGCGTGCTACAAAATGTGGTATTAGCTGTTCCCTTGCTGGGAAGCTGCCGCACGCTCCCGGCGAGCTCAATGAGGCAACGGAGGGCGATCCGACAGAGCCTTTGAACCATCCAGAACCCACTAGATGACCGACGCGATCAGCTTCTCAAATCGCATTCGTCATCCGGTAGCCATGACCGCTCTGAGCAGGGCGCTTCCGACCAGTTTGGGTAGGGTGGGACTGATCAGGGTGCCCGTTGCCCTTGGTGAGCCAAACGAGCCGAGAGGACATCCATGACCAGTAGTGCCAGCCCACGCAAGGCACCGGAAGTCCTGCAGGCATTTTCCCGGGCGGTGCGGGAGTTCTTCCGCAACAACGGGTTGGACTCGGCGGCATCCCTTTCGTATTTCATGGTGCTGGCGCTCTTTCCCGGGGTCCTGGCCCTGGTTTCTCTGCTCGCACTGGTGGGTGCCAGCCAGGGAGCGACCGAGGCGATCCTGGAGATCCTGCACCAGGCGCTGAACCCGCAGGGCCATGAGCACCTGGGCGAAGACGCCCAACAGGTCATGGACATGGCCGAGCAGCTGCTGACCGGTCTGGCGGCCGAAACCTCGGGCACCAGCCTCACCATTTTCCTGGGCATCGCCGGCGCCCTGTGGAGTACCTCCGGCTACGTCAACGCCTTCAGCCGCGCCATGAACCGCCTGTACAAGGTGCAAGAAGGCCGTCCTCAGTGGAAACGCCGTCCCCAGATGCTGGGCATCACCATCCTGATCATGATTGTCATGGTGGTCTCCTTCGCACTGTTGGTCACCTCCGGGCCAGTCGCCCGCGGCATAGGCAACGTGGTGGGGCTGGGAGACCAATTCGCCACCGTGCTGAACTGGCTCAAACCACCGACCATGTTTGTCATGGCGCTGTTGGTCCTGGCACTGCTGTACTACTTCACCCCGAACGTGAAGCGCCCCTTTAAATGGTTCTCCACCGGCACCATCAGCGCCCTGGTGGTGCTGGGGTTGTCGGTGGGCGGCTTTTCCTTCTATATCGCCAACTTTGCTTCCTATTCGGCCACCTACGGCGCCATTGGCGGTGTAATCATCCTGGTGGTGGCCTGCTGGATCATCAACATTGCCCTGCTGATGGGCGCGGTCGTGGACGTCGAGTTCTCCCGCCTGTCGCAGTTGCGCAAGGGGGTGGCCGCCGATGAAGAACTGCAGTACCCGGTGCGCGATGACACGCTCTTTGCCCGCCGGGAACTGAGCAATTTCCGCGACCTGGTCCACGCCCAGCAGATTCGGATCCAGCACGGCGGGGACCCGTTGGAGAGCGTGGACGGTTCCATGCTTCCGCAGCACAAGTCGCACCATCGGCTGATTTTCGCGGCCGGGGCCGCCACCGCCGCCTGGCTGGGAATGCGGCATCTCATCAGGAAGCACGAGGCCTCCGCCGATCCGGCCGCCGCCTCAGATCAGCAGGATGAGACTGCGCACCGCTAGCCACAGTCCGCTCCCGGCAAGCGTCAGGATCACCAGCAGCCAAATCCCCGAGAACGTTCCGGTGGACGTCCCGATCAGATAGGCGTCGGATTGGCGCACATCCTGCCGGCGCCAGGTGTGCACGGCCAACAGCTTTAGACAGTCCCGGGCCCCGGCGACCAGCAGGAACCCTGCCAAAAGCAGGGCCACATAGACGAACATGTCCACCGGCGCGAAGAACACGATGCCCAACGCCAGCGCCGCGCTGGCTACGCACACCAGCAGGGCCGCGAGGTTGCGCACGAAAACCAGGGCCAGGCAGAAGAGGATCGCGTAGGCCCCCAGGGCCAGTCCGGGGTAGCCGGCCGCCGTTGCGGCCAGCAGTCCCGCCGAACACCACAGCGGAGCCGGGTAGCCGGCAACGCCCGAGATGATCACCGAGGCCTTGCCGCGCCCCCGGCTGACCACCTCCCCGGAGTGGTCCCAGCCCAGGCGCAGCCCGGTGACAAAGCGGCCGGTGAATAGCGCTAGCACCACGTGCCCGAGCTCGTGAACCAGCGTGGAGTACATCCCGGTCAGCCGCCAGGCGGGTCGCGGCAGCACCAGCAGCGCCACCAGTGCGCCCAGCAACACCCATTGCCAAGGGCTGAGCTGCAGTTCATGCTGCAGGCTTAGCCGCTGCCACATCGCGTTGAGCGTTTCTCCCACACCGCACCTTTCAGCTTTTGATTGGCGCGTCGGGCGGCGCGCCTGCAGTCGAGCTTACGCAACACCGGGCCCGTCGCCCGGATTTCCGTCCTCCCGTGCCGGGTCTCGCGTTACCGGACCGTGCGGCGAGCGCCCGGGAACCGGAGGGGCTCGGCATAGGATGGCATCAGTACCAACCACCCCGACGCAAGGAGCACCCATGTCGCGTATCGTCTCAACCGCTTTGGCCGTCGGCGGCCTGACCGGAGGGTTCGCCACCGCCCGCAGCACCCGCAACCGCGCCCTGGGCGGAGCCGTGCTGGCGGCCGCCGGCACCGGCGCGTTCCTGATCTGGAAGAAGGATGCCGGCACCGCACGGGCCGTTACCCTGACCGCCGCCTATCTGGGGGCGTTCGGCGGTTCGCATCCGCTGGCCAAGAACATGGGCCCGTGGACCGCGGTCAACACCGTCAGTGCGGCAGTGGCCGCCGCCTCGCTGATCTTCGGCGGGCGCCGGGCCAAGTAGCAGCGGGCCAGTGCCCGAACGCAGGATCCGGCACACCACAAACGTCGGGGACCGGTGCTAGGTTGACAGGGTAACTTCCAGGTCAACGAAAGGCACCTGTCCCCGTGTTCTTCCTCCAGGACCGTTTCATCTACTCGGCCAGCGACCTGGCCATCGCCGTAGGGTGCGAGTACCAGTCGCTGTACCTGCTGGACATCAAGCTGGGGCTGCGTCCGAAGCCGCACTTTGCCCCCGATGAGATGCTCGAACGCAGCGCGGAGCTCGGCGACGTACACGAACGGCGGATCCTGGCCGAGCTGGAGGAGAAGTACGGGCCCTACGATGCGGCGGCCCACCGGGGCGTGAAATCCTTCCCGGGTCGTCCGGTGATGACCCATGAGGGATTGTTGGCCGCCCACGAACAGACCCTCGAAGTGTTGCGCAACGGCGCGGACGTGGTCTACCAGGCCACCTTCTATGACGGCTCCTTTGTGGGGTTCGCCGATTTCCTGGTCCGCCAACCCGACGGGGCCTGGGCGGTGTGGGACACCAAACTGGCCCGGCACGCCCGGGTCAGCGCGTTGCTGCAGCTCGGAGCCTACGCCGACCAGCTGCAGACCGAGGGCATCCCGCTCAGCCCGCAGGCAACCCTGGTGCTGGGCGACGGCACCCATTCGGTGCACCGGATCACCGAAATCCTGCCGGTGTTCCGGGCCCAACGGCGCAAATTCCTGGCCTTGACCGAACGTCACCGCCAGTCCGGGGACCCGGTGCTCTGGGATTCGGATGCCATCAAGGTGTGTGGGCGCTGCGATTTCTGTGCCGAGCAGGTCAGCGCTACCGGGGATGTGCTGCAGGTGGCGAACATGTCCATGACCCAGCGGGCCAAGCTGCGCCGTCGCGGAATTCACAGCATCCATCAGCTGGCCGAGGTGGAGGCGGCCCCCGGCACCGCGCTGGGCCGCTACGTCGACCAGGCCCGCATGCAGCTGGGGTTGGCCGAACCCGACGGGCAGGTTGGCGCGGTGTCCTACCGGGTCAAGGAAACACAGACCATCAACCGGCTGCCGGCGCCTGATCCGGGAGACATCTTCTTCGATTTCGAGGGCGATCCCATGTACCAGGAGCCTGCCGACGGCAGCTGGGGACTGGAGTACCTGTTCGGGGTAGTGGAAAACGACACCGGCACCCCGGTGTTCCGCCCCTTCTGGGCGCACAACCGCGGCGAGGAGCGCACCGCGTTCCTGCAGTTCATCGACTACGTCACCGCCCGGCGTGAACGCTTCCCCCACATGCGCATTTACCATTACGCCCCGTATGAGAAGTCGGCGCTGCGCAACCTGTCCCAGATGCACGTGACCGGGGAGGAAGCCATCGACCAGTGGCTGCGCGAGGGGCTGCTGGTGGACCTGTATGAAACGGTACGCAACTCACTGGTGCTCTCCACGCGTTCCTACTCCATCAAGAAGCTTGAACCGCTCTACATGGGCGAGCACCTGCGCTCCGGGGACGTGGTGGATGCCGGGGCCTCGGTGGTCGCCTATGCACACTATATGCAGGCCCGGGATGCCGGGCGCGCGGCCGAGGCCCGTCAGGTGCTTGAGTCCATCGCCGACTACAACGAGTATGACTGCCTGTCCACCCTGCGGCTGCGCGACTGGCTGCTCGGGCTGGTTCCCGCCAGCCCGGTCCAGGCCCCCGCGCCACTGGCCCAAGAGCAGCTGCCGGACTCGACGGCGGAACCCACCGCAGAGGAGGAACGGCTGCAGCGCTACATCGCCGGGCTGCCGGCTGGGCAGGCGTTGAGCGCAGATGACCGGGCAATTGCCATGGTGGCCGCAGCCACCGGTTACCACCGCCGGGAACGCAAGCAGTTCTGGTGGGAGCACTTCGACCGGCTCGCCGCGCCCATGGAGGACTGGTCCGATACGCGGGGCGTATTCACCGTCGATTCGGTACAGGTGCTGCAGGACTGGCACAAGCCAACCCCGCGTTCACGCACCCTGGCGCGGCACTCCAAGGTCTACGGGACCTTGGCCGAGGGGTCCCTGGTTTCCGAAGGCACCGGCTTCTTCGCCATGTTCGGCGATCCACTGCCCGAGGGCATGGAGGTTGATGAGTCCGTGCGCGGCGGTGCGTTCAACGCCACCGTGCTGGAGGTCGGCGAGGACCACCTGGTGATCCAGGAAAAGTCCACCACCCGGGTCCCCGAATATGGGGCGGTACCGGTCGCGTTGACCCCGGACCAGCCGCTGCGCACCGCCAGCATTGAACAGGCCCTGGCGCAGGTCGCGAACCAGGTCGGCGCCATGGTCCCGGCGCTGCCGGACACCGCCGGGCTGGACATCCTGCGCCGCCGCCCTCCGCGGCTGAAGAGCTACACCGCTCCCCCGCCGCCGGAGGTCGTTGACGGTTCGGCCCAGGTCTATCCGGCTGTGGTGGCCGCGCTATTGGACCTGGACAACTCCTACCTGGCGGTGCAGGGCCCTCCGGGGACCGGCAAGACCTTCGTGGCCTCCCACGTGATCCGCGAGCTGGTGGAGCACGGCTGGAAGATCGGGGTCGTTGCCCAGTCCCACGCTGTCATCGAAAACGTGCTGAACAAGGCGGTGCAGGCAGGGGTTCCGGCGGACCAGGTGGGCAAGAAGCCCAACCACGGCAAGGAGGTTCCCTGGCAGCATACCGGGGCCAACGCCGTCGCCGAACTGCTTGAGCAGGAGGGCGGCTGCCTGGTCGGCGGGACCGCCTGGACCATGACCGGCAAGCAGGTGGCGCCCGGGGCCCTGGACCTGCTGGTGATCGACGAAGCCGGACAGTATTCGCTGGCGAACACGCTGGCGGTCTCCGTGGCGGCCCGCAACCTGCTGCTGCTCGGGGATCCGCAGCAGCTGCCGCAGGTCACGCAGGGCTCCCACCCGCAGCCGGTGGACATTTCGGCGCTGGGCTGGCTTTCGGACGGGCAGCCGATCCTGCCCGCCGAGCTGGGCTACTTCCTGGACGCCTCGTGGCGCATGCACCCACAGCTGTGTGAGAAGGTGTCCCGGCTCAGCTACGACGGACAGCTGCAGGCGGCCCCGGCCGCCGGGCAACGGCACCTGGCCGGGCCCGGGGCCGGGGTGGAAACCCGTTTCGTTGAGCACCGCGGCAACACCACCAGCAGCGTGGAGGAGGCCCACGAGATCCTGCGGCTGGTGGATGAGCATCTGGGGCTGGAATGGGCCGACGGCCCGCAATCGGCGCCGCGGCCCCTGGAACAGCACGACATCCTGGTGGTGGCCGCCTACAACGCGCAGGTGAACCTGTTGCAGCAGTTGCTGCAGGACAACGGCTACGCCGATGTCCGGGTGGGCACCGTAGACAAGTTCCAGGGCCAGGAGGCCCCGGTGGTGCTGGTCTCCATGGCCTGTTCCAGCGCCGAGGACGCGGCCCGCGGCATCGACTTTCTACTCAACCGCAACCGGATCAACGTCGCGATCTCCCGCGGCCAATGGCGGGCGGTGATTGTGCGTTCCCCGCGGCTGACCGACTACCTGCCAACCTCGATTCCCAACCTCTCCCAGCTCGGTGCGTTCTTGAGCCTCTAGCACCATAGATCCTCAGCATCCGGCTTCCTTCATGGGGAGGAAAGAGGTTGTGGGCTCATCGGGCAAGACTTCAGCGGCCCGCCTCGACAGACGCGTACTGACTGACGCAACGGGAAAGACGGGTCGCGGTCAACCACCGGCACCAACGGAACCAGCGGGCAAGCGGCGTTCTGACCGTCCATGGTGGGCAAAAGACCGTAGCAGCATGGCGGCTGAATCTATTCTGCAGCTGGGCACCGCTCAGGGGGCAGTGCGGGGTCAGTAGGCTGGAGGAATGGAACTGCGCGCAAAGGCCTTACTGTTCGATATTGACGGAACGTTGGTGGATTCGACTCCCGCGGTCGAACGGACCTGGCGGACGTGGGCTGAGCGCTATGGGTTTGATGCGGCCCGTATCCTCACCCAGAGCCACGGTCGGCGTACCGAGGATGTGGTCTCCATGCTGCTGCCGGCGGATCAGGTCGACAAGGCGTGTGCCGTACTGCTGGAGGTGGAGCTTGCTGACCTGGACGGTGTTGTGGCGCTGCCGGGAGTTTCAAGCATGCTTCAAGGTCTCGTTGCGCAGCGTTGGGGCGTGGTCACCTCGGGTGGCGCGCAGCTCATGCGTGCCCGTTTGACGGCAGCAGGGTTGCCGTCCCCGCAAGTTTTCATCAGCGCCGAAGACGTGTCGCAGGGCAAACCGGATCGGCAGGGGTACCTGTTGGCGGCACAGCGGCTAGGGGTAGATCCCTCACAAGCGCTGGTGATCGAAGATGCCCCGGCCGGCATTCACGCCGGAAGGGCGGCCGGAGCCACGGTACTGGCCGTCGCGACCTCCCACGCTGCCCAAGAGCTCTCCGATGCTGATTTCGTGGTGCAAAACCTGGAGCAGGTGCAGGTTCACCGGCAGGACGGGCATCTTATGCTCCGGGGCAAAGCCCTGGACGTCAGCCGCAGATCCTGCGTTGCCAGCCCATCCCCGCTCCCCAGCGCCCCAGGTTTGGCCCAAGTTTGGCGCATCAACGCAGGGACTCCTGCGGCATCAATCTGCGTTCATGCCGCAACGCGGTGCGTCCTGCCGTCTTGGTGACAGCAGGACGCACACGGGGATGAGGTTGGCTACCGGCCGCTACCGGGCCTTGTCGATGACCTCGTCCACGTCGAAGAAGTGGGAGAGCACCGGACGGTCCCCCCGCTTTTCCTTGGCGAACTGCAGGCCGTCAACGTTGACCCGCATCTGCCGCTGGTATTCGTCGGTCTGCTGCATCCAGGCGGTGGTGGTGCCGTCCACCCCGTAGAAGTAGCGGAAGCCGGCGTCCTTGAAGACCTTGTAGCGGGACCCGGAGTACTGGCCCACCTGGGCGATGTCCGAACCGAACGGGTAGATCAGCTGGTCGGTCTTGCCCACCAGCGGCTCCACTTCCTCCTTCCACAGCTTGGTGTCGCGCTTGAGCCGGTCCAGGGAGACCTTTCCGGTGGCGATGTGGCCCCAGGAGTGCGAGGCGAAGACCCAGCCATTGTCCTTCATCGCCTCGGCCACTTCCTTGGCGGCGGCCTTGTCCTTGTCCATGTTCTTGTTCTCCGGATACTGGCTGTCGGAGGTGCGGTAGCCGAACAGGCCGTTGTAGCCGGTCATCGCCAGCAGCCCGCGCGCCCCGCGGTAGGAGAAGTCGGGGTGTTCCTCCACGAAGTCATCGACCATGGTGCTCACGTCGTAGGCGCCGGTGTGTTCCTTGCCCTCGGCGTCGGTGTAGACGTTGCGCACCTTGCCCTCGTCGGTGACGATGAGCTTGTCGGCGAACCCGTCCCCGTCCATGTACTCGTAGTAGCTCACGTCGTCGATGGACAGCACCAGCGGCTTCTTGCCCTTGGGCAGCATGATCTCGCCGTACTTCATCTTCCCGTTCTTGTCGGGCTTGGCGAAGTCGGTCGGGTTGACCAGCACGTAGTCGCGCTCGTAGAGCTGGTCCAGGATCTTGGAGAATTCGTCCTGGGTGACCATGTAGTCCTTGTAGCCCTGGGCTTCCCCGTCCCCGTCGAAGGCGCGGTCGGTGTCGATCACCAGGGAGTGGAAGAACAGGTGCGGGATCTGGTTCGGCTTAGCCCAGGCCACCGTCGCGTCCTTTTCCTCCTGCAGGCCGCTGGCCAGCGAGCTGAGTTCCTCATTGGGCTCGTCCTTGACCAGCTTCATCGCCGCGTCATAGTCGTACCCGTCGGCCAGCCGGTTGACCTCGGCCTTGACCTGCTTGACCCGTTCGGATTCCTGGGCCTTGGCCTGCTCCTGGCTCTGTTGTTCATCCTGCTGCGATCCGGCGGCCTCCGGGCCGCCCGCAGCGTCGTCTGCCTGGCTGCAGCCGGCCAGCAGCAGGGAGAGAATTGCCACGGATGAGAGCAGCTTGGTTCGGTTCACAGGTTGACAGCCTCCAAAGGTCGGCAGGTTTACGCTTTCCTTGCTTCGACCCTACACAGGCCGGGGCCGGTTCAGAACCGCCGGTGTAACTTTGGACAAGCGTGTTGCCCGAGGTGAACATTCCCCTCCTACTCAGCCCCGGGTGCCCGGGTTGCTTCGGCTGTGGCGCCCACCGCGTGTTGCAGCAGATGAACTAGGATAAACAGGTTAGGCAGGAGACAAGGACGAAGGAAGTTTATGCAGCCCTCGCACCGCGCGAATCGCTTGTGGCACCAGTCCCAGCAGTTCCGCCGGTCCGCCGCCTACCGGCTGATCACCGCCCCGCCGTGGGCGCTGGCGTTTATTCGGGCCGAATTCACCGCTGACCGTCCCCGGGTGTCCCTGGAACTGTTCCACGCCTCCCTGGATTCCTTCCTGCGCCAGGCCCGGGACAGCGAAGAGCAGGTTCCGGCCAGTTCCACGGCCGAGGACTTCGCCGAAGGCTGGGTGCGCCAGGGCATCCTGGCCCGGCCGCTGATTGACGGACGCTTCAGCTACGAGCCGTCCGCGGCGACCCTGCGGGTGCTGCGCTTTTTGGACGAGCTGTCCACCGACGACTCGCGGCTGAACTCCTCCCGGCTGAACACGCTGCTGACCTCCCTGGAATCCCTGGCCCATGAGACCGACCCGGACCCGCAGGCCCGCATCCGGGCGCTGGAGGCGGAGATTGCCCAGCGCCAGGCGAAGATCGATGCGCTGCGGGCCGGGCACGACCCGGCGGTGCTTTCCCCGGCCTCGGCCTTGTCGGCCACCCGCTCGGTACTGGATTTGGCCTCCAGCCTGCCCGCCGACTTCCGGCGGATGCGTGACGGGGTGCGCCAGATGCTGCACAGCCTGCGTGAGGGGATCCTGGATGCCTCCACCGCCAAGGGCGTGGCCGTGGGCCAGGTGCTGGAGGCCGACCGGCAGCTGCGCTCCACCGCGGAGGGGGAAACCTTCTCCGGCTTCACCGAATTCCTCGGCTCTCCCGAGGCGCAGCAGCGTTTCCGGGCCGCGGTCAACGAGGTGCTGGAGCGCGACTTCGTCGATGATCTGCAGGCCACCGAACGCCAGATCCTGACCAACCTGCTGCGCGAACTGCGCCGCCAGGCCGCCGAGGTCCACGAATCCTACGGCCGGCTCTCCGAATCGCTGCACGCGTTCGTGCAGTCCGAGGACTACCAGCAGGCGCAGCTGCTGCGCCAGGCGGTGCGTGAAGCGGAGCTGGCGATCAGCCGTTCCACGAACCTGAAGCCGCGCAGCGCGCTGGCCCCGTTGGACTTGTACGCCCCGCAGTTCGTGACCCTGCACGGGCTGGGCATCTTTGACCCTTCCGAGCATGTGGCTCCCCCGCCCCTGGCAGAGGCGCCGCAGTTCGACGCCGCGGACATTGTGCGCACCCCCAGCACCGCGAAGGCCGACATGCCCTTCCTGCGCGAGGCGGTGCGCACCGGGCTGGAGGACGCCGACCATGCCCCGGTGGCGCTGCACCAGCTGTACACGCGGCTGCCGGCCGAACACCGGCACCTGAACACCATCAGGGCGCTGATCGAGATCGGACGGACCAACGGTGAGGCGCTGAGCCCCGCCGAACTGCACCCGGTCGAATACTTCCAGGTCGATGGCAGCACCCGTACCGCCCTGCTGCCCGCACTGAGCTTTACCAAGGAGCCGCTATGAGCACCAGCACCGTGAACCCCGAAACGATCACCGAGCCCCTGTTCGACGGCGACACCGGTTCCTTCCCGGTGCAGCTGCGCCAGCTGCTGGTCAAGCTGCTGCGCGGGCCCTACCTGGACGGCGCGGTGGACCCGGCCGGCTGGCAGCTGCTGCTGGATCAGCGCGCCGCGATCACCGGGTACGTCTCGGAAATCTTCCTGGGGTTGAGCATCGATCCCGAACGCAAGATCGCGATGCTCAGCCCGGTGGACGTGGATTTGCCGCATTCGGCCCCGATCGCCCCGCGCCGTGGCCTGAAGCGGGACGAGACGCTGCTGGCGCTGCGCCTGCGCCTGCTGCTGGAACAGCATTCGGGTAGCGGCACCGACGCGGTCATTCCCCGCACCGCCATGCACGAGATCCTGGCCGAGCACCGCACCGCCAGCGACCGGGACGACAAGCGCTTCGCCGAGTCCTGCGACGCGGCGATCGGCCGGCTGAACACGCTGCGGCTGATCACCGGCACCGAGCTGGTCGACGAGTACCGCATCTCCCCGGCCCTGGCGATGGCCCTGCCGATCGCCAGCATCCAGGACATCCCCGGCTACATCGCCGCGATCGACAACACCGAGGCGCAGCCGGCGCTGCCCGATCAGCCCGGCGAAGCCCACCAGGGGCAGTTGGCGGAGGATCCTGATGAGCCGCCGCTGCCCGGTGGGGGCGACGCCCGGATCAGCGACGAATCCCAGATGGTTCAGGAGTAGCACCGATGAGCATAGAAATGACCTTGCCGCTGGGCGACACGCTCAACCCGGGCCAGCACCGGCTTTCCCGGATCCAGATCGTGAATTGGGGCACCTTCCACGGCCTGCACACCCTGCAGGTGGACCGGGCCGGGACACTGATCACCGGGCACCCGGGGGTGGGCAAGTCCACGCTTTTTGACGCGATGGGCCATCTGTTCTTCGCCACCCCGAGGCTGAACGAGTCCGCCAACGACGCGGCCACCCGCGAGGATCGGCGCACCACGTTCTCCTACATGCGCGGACGCAAATTCAAGACCGGCTCGGGCACCGTCTACCAGCGGCCCGGGGCCACCTGGAGCGCGGTCAGCCTGGGCTACGAGGACGGGATGGGCAACACGGTCACCGCCGCGGCCGTCTTCGACCTGCCCGAGGCGGGCCTGGAGAACCAGGTCTCCAAGCACTACCTGCTGTGCGAGGGGCCGCTGGATGTGGTCGAGCTGGAACACCATGGCGCGCGGCGCTTCACCGTCTCCTCGCTGCAGAAGCTGCTGGACCCGGCCGAAGCGTTCGACACCCACAAGGCGTTCGTGGAACGGCTGCGCCGCCGGCTCGGGGTGGAGAACGACAAGGCCTTCGCCCTGCTGCGCACCCTGCAGAACGGGAAGGGCCTGGCCAAGGGCGTGAACCAGTTCTTCCGCCACGAGGTGCTGGAGGAACCGGCCACCCTGAAGGCCGCGGCCGCAGCCGTGGAGGACTTCGCCCACCTGCGCGGCATCTACCGCCAGCTGGACACCGCCCGGCGCCAGCGCGACGTGCTGGCCCAGGTGCCGGCACAGAACCGGCAGTACGCGGCCCTGGCCGAGCAGATCGCCGGGATTGAGCAGCTGGTGAACACCCAGCTGGCCGAGCTGGAGCAGGCCGTGCGCGCCGAGGTGCTGCGCCGGGACCTGCAGGTGCACACCACGCAGCTCTCCACGCTGCGCGAGCAGGAGGGGCAGCTGCAGGCCCGCAAGGAGGAGCTGGCCGGCCAGCTTGGCCAGCTGCGCCAGCTGCAGGACGACACCGGCGCCCAGGCGCTGATGCTGCTGGAGCGGGAGGCCGATGCGGCGCGCAAGGCGCTGTCCGAAAAGGAGAGCGTGCTGCGTGCCCTGCACGAACAGGTCACCCAGGCCGGGCTGAGCTTTGACTTCAGCGCCACCGGCCTGGATGAGCTGCGCGCCAATGCGGCGCGCACCGTGCAGCAGCTGGACTCGATCACCAAGGACGCGCAGACCGTGGAGTACGAGGCCATGGCCTCGCTGATGAACCTGCGCCAGCGGGCGGCCACCCTGCAAAAGCAGATCGACTCCTACCAGCGGCGCACCAGCAACATCGATGACCGTTCGCTGGCCGCCCGGCGGGCGATCGCCTCGGCCAGCGGCGTGCCCGAGGACCAGCTGCCCTTTGCCGGGGAGCTGATGGACGTGGCCGCCAGCGAGGCGGGCTGGCGCACGGCCGCGGAAAAGGCGCTGCGCACCCTGGCCCGCTCGATCCTGGTCCCCGGGGAGCATTTGGCGGCGGTCACCCACGCCATCGACCAGCTGGACGGGCTGGGCCGGATCCGCTGGGTGGACATGTCCCAAACCCCCAAGCCGGCGGTTGCCGGGGCCTCAGACCTGGTGAGCAAGCTCGAATTCATGTCCACCGCCGCCGGGCACTGGCTGCAGGCCAAGATCACCGCCGACTATCCGCTGGTGTGCGTGGAAAACGATGCCCAGATGCACCGGCACGCCAAGGCGATCACCCCGGCCGGCACCCTGAAGTCCGGCACCGGCAGCTTCGAACGCGACACCCGCAGCCTGCCGGTCTCCGAGCACCTGCTGGGGTTCACCAACGAAGCGAAGATCACCGAGCTGCAGGCCAAGCAGGCCCGGCTGCAGGAGCAGATCGCCGACGCGCAGGCCGCCGCCGACCAGCGCAGCGCCGCCAAGGAGCAGGTGCTGGCCAAGGCGCGGGTGCTCCAGGCCCTGACCGAGGATGATCGCAGCTTCGCCCAGCTGGACACCTCCGCGGCGCTGGAGGCGCTGCGCCGCAGCGAACAGAAGCTCGGGGACGCGCTGAGCCGGTCCGGGGACTCCTCCGGGCTGCGTCAGCAGCTGAAGCAGGCCCAGACCGAATCCGATGAGGTGATCGGCCAGCTGGCCCTGATCCGCTCCCGGATCCAGGAGCTGGAGGCCGAGATCGCCAAGGCGGGCCGGGTGGTGCAGGCCCTGGGCGAGGAGCAGGCCGACGCCCGGCAGCTGCTGGGACGCCTGCCCGAGGGCGTCACCCAGCTGGAACCGGTCAAAACGGTGATCGGTGCGCTGCAGCAGGCCGAGCAGGCCGACCCGGCGCAGCTCACCACCGTCTTCGCCGAGGCCCGGGTGCAGCTGACCGGTGAGCTGGGCACCCTGAACGCCGAACGGGTGGCGGTGGCCAACGAGCTTAGCGACACCTTCAAGCGCTTCGCCCGCGAATTCGGCACCTCCCACGCCCAGACCCACGGCACCGGGGCGCAGGCCGGCGAACACTATGAACGGCTGCACGACCAGATCGTCGCCGAGGGCCTGCCGCACCATGAGGCCCAGTTCCGCGAGTACTTCGCCAACCGCTCCTACGAGCGCTTCAGCGACCTGCTGCAGCTGCTTGACGAGGAACGCAGGATGATCGCCGAACGCATCAAGCCGCTGAACCAGATCCTGGCCGACGTGCCCTTCGAGCACGGATCGATCCTGCGCTTCGAGGTGGAGCCGGCCATCCCGGCCGAGGCCGGAACGTTCCGCCGCGAACTGAAGCAGGCCCTGAACGAGGCCTACAGCACCCGGGAGGAAAGCACCCTGAAGCGCTCCTACGCAGCGTTGGAGGCAATCGTGGAGGCGCTGGCCGACCCGGGCCGCAGCTCCTGGCGGGCCACCGTGCTGGATGTGCGCCACCACGTGGTGATCCGCTGCGATGAGCACAAGCCCAATGGCGAGGTGGAAACCGGGCTGGAGCCCGGAACCCTCTCCGGCGGTGAGGGACAGCGCTTCACCTCGTTCGTGATGGGCGCCGCCCTGGCCTACCAGCTGGGCTTCGCCACCGCCGGGTTCACCTCCTACGGCACCGTGATGATCGACGAGGCCTTCATCCAGGCGAACTCGGAATATGCCGCCGCCGGCATCCGGGCCCTGCAGGAGTTCGGCTTCCACCTGGTGCTGGCCGCCCCGGAGGACAAGATCGACTTGAGCAGCCACCTGGGCTCCATCACCGACATCATCAAGCACCCGGGCTCGAACATCTCCGGGTTTGTCACCACCGGGCGCTCCCCGGCGATGGCCACCACCATCGCGCTGCGCGACTAGAAGGGGCGGCGGGCGGCGGCGTTGGTTGCCGCGGCCCCAACCTTGTGGTTAACCAGGTGAAGGGCTGGTCCCACCAACAGGTGGAACCAGCCCTTCACTGTGCCCAGCCCCGGAGGGCTACTCGGTGGCCAGGCCCTCCACCGGGGAGAGCTTCGCGGCCCGGCGGGAGGGGGTCAGCGAGGCCAGCAGCGCGGCGACCAGGCTGACACCCAGCACCAGGGCCAGCTGCAGCCACGGGATGTCGAAGTACACCGTGCCCACGGCCGCCAGGGTGCTGTATGTCCCGAACATGCCGTAGATGACGCCTAGGATCAGGCCCAGCAGGGCGGCCACCCCGCCGATCAGCACCGCCTCCACCGCCAGCATGGAGCGCAGCTGCTTCTTCTTCAGGCCCAGGGCCCGCAGCAGCGAGTTCTCCCGGGTGCGTTCAAGCACCGAGAGGCTGAGCGTGTTGGCCACACCGATCAGCGCGATCAGCACCGCCACCGCCAGCAGGCCGGAGACGATCATCAGCAGCACGTCGATGATCTGGGAGAACATCGCCTTCTCGGTCACCCCGCCGCTGACCCGCGCCTGGTCAACGTTCAGGGTCTTGGAGATCTGCTCCACGACCTGCTTGACCTGGCTGTCGCTGACCGAGTCGTCCAGGCGCACCAGGGCACCGCCCATCACCTCTTCATGCTGCAGCCCGATCCGCTGCGCGGTGTCCTGGGTGATCATGTTCGGCAGGTAGCTGGCCGAGGAGGTGACCAGCTTCAGCTCATGCCCCTTGATGGTGGCCGTGGTGGCCTTGGCGTCCCCGCTGGCCCCGGTGGCGTACACCAGCTCGCCGTCCTGCGGCAGCGGGGCGTTTTGCTGCAGCACATCCTGCAGCGTCGTGGTGTCCACGATGAACAGGTAGGACTCGTCGCTGGTGCCGTTGTCCAGCTCGATCTTCGGTGCCCCGGATTCGTACCGGCTCACCGCCGAGATCCCCTCAATCTGGCGCAGCTGGGTTTCCTGCGCCGGGTTCAGGTCCCCGGACTGGACCATCAGGTCCACCGGGTATTCCTCGGTCAGCCCCTGGTTCAGGGACACCTTCGCGCTTTGCCCGCCCACCATGATCATGGACACCAGGGTCACGCCAATCAGCAGTGCCGTCGCGGTGGCCGTGGTGCGCCCGGGGTTGCGCACCGAGTTCAGTGCCGCCAGCTTGCCGGCCACCTTGCCCCCGGAGACCAGGCGCCCGATGCCGTACACCGCGGAGGGCACGAACAGCGAGGCGAGCATCAGGATGCCGGGGAAGGAGAACAATCCGCCCAGGAAGGCGATCGGCAGCGACTTGAGCATCGCCCCGGCCACCAGCCCGGCGATCCCGGCCAGGGCCAGGATGGCGCCAAAGACGATCCGCAGCTTGCCGGCGCGGTTCTTCACGCTGGCCGCGTCAAAGGGGCGCAGCGCCGCCAGCGGGGCCAGCTTCATGGCCCGGCGGGCCGGGACCCAGGCGGAGAGCACGGTCATCACGATGCCGATGGCCAACGGCACCAGCAGCACCTTCAGATCCAGCGCCAGGGTGGCGTAGGCCATGTCCGGCACCGTCACCTGCAGCAGCTTGATCAGCCCGGCCATCAGGCCCACCGCGGCGGCCACGCCGAGCAGCGAGGAGACCACGCCGATCAGCAGCGCCTCAATGAGCACCGAGGAGCGGATCTGCCCCCGCTTGGCCCCCAGGGTGCGCAGCAGGGCCAGTTCGCGGGTGCGCTGGGCGATCACCACGGAGAAGGTGTTCATCACCACCAGGCCGGTGACCACCAGAGCCACCAGGGCGAAGATCAGCAGCACCACGGTCAGCTGGTCGGTGCCGCCGGTGAGCTGGGCGACGTCCTCGATGATTTTTTCATCGGCGGTAAGCACCGAGGCGCTCTTCACCGACTGCTCGGCCAGTTCTTCGCGCAGCGCCTGCGCGGCGGCGGAAACGTCACCGGAGGCGTTGACGATCAGCTCATCCAGTTGCGCCTGCTCGCCCATCAAAAATTCAAAGGCGTCTTCGGACACGCCCACCTGCATCATCCCGCCCATGAACGGGTCGGCGCTGGGGGCGCTGAGCCCCACGATGCGCACTTCCTGCAGTCCGTCCTCACCGCTGACCCCGTCCAGGGCAACGACGTCCCCCAGCGAAAGACCTTCCTCCTGGGCGCCCTTCTCATCGACGATGATCTCGGTTTCCTTCGTCGGGGCCCGGCCCTCGATCAGGTTCAGCCCGGAGAAGCGGTTCTCGGCGGAGACCGGAACCAGCCAGGCGCCGAACGCGTTCTTGTCGGTGCGCAGGCTCGTGCCGGCCCGCACCGAACCGTAGGCGGTGGACACCTCGGGCAGCTTGCGCACCGAGTTCAGCACATCCAGGGTCATGGGCTTGTCCGACTCGGTGCCGTAGTCCTCGTTCTTCCAGTCCTGGAAGGCCACCAGGTCGGCGTTGCGGTAGACCTCGCCCACGGAGTTCTTCAATGTGGCCCGGGTGGAGGTGTCAACCGCCAGGCTGGCCCCGAGGAATGCGGTGCCGATGGCCACCGCCAACACCGCGGCGATGTAGCGCCGCGCATAGGTCTTGATATTCGCTAATGCGACGTGAAGCATGATCAGTCCTACTCCGCCAGGTTGGCCAGCGCGTCGGTCACCGAGGCAACGGTCGGCTCGGCCAGCTTGCCCACCAGCTGCCCGTCCTTCATCAACAGCACTTCGTCGGCGTAGGAGGCGGCCACCGGGTCGTGGGTGACCATGATGATGGTCTGGCCCATTTCGCGGGTGGAGGCGCGCAGCAGGGACAGCACCTCGGCGCCGGTGCGCGAATCGAGGTTGCCGGTGGGTTCATCGCCAAAGACCACCTCGGGGCGGGTGAGCAGGGCGCGGGCCACGGCCACACGCTGCTGCTGGCCGCCGGAGAGCTCGTGCGGCTTGTGATCCAGGCGGTCGTTCAGCCCCAGGATCCCCACCACCTGCTCGAACCAGGCCGGGTCGTGCTTCTTGCCGGCCAGCGCCAGCGGCAGCAGGATGTTGTCCCGCGCGGTGATGGTGGGCACCAGGTTGAAGGACTGGAAGACGAAGCCGATGTGTTCGCGGCGCATCTCGGTCAACTGGTCGTCGCTGAGCTGCATCAGGTTCTTGCCGCCGATCAGGATCTGCCCGTCATCGGCGGTGTCCAGCCCGGCCAGGCAGTGCATCAAGGTGGACTTGCCGGAGCCGGAGGGGCCCATGATGGCGGTAAAGCGCGAACGCACGAAGGAAACGTCAACGCTCCTCAACGCCTCGACACGGGTCGAGCCGTGCCCGTAGGTCTTGGTCAGGCCCCGGGCCTGCACGGCGAAATCTGTTTCCACAACGGTTTCTTGATTCATAGTCCAAGACTACAAACCCGCATGCCACCAAGGGATCGGCCAAATGAACGGTGTTTGGCGCCACAGTGTCATACCAGGGGTGGAGAGCTGCGCCCACCGGCCGTCGCAGTGCCGCAAGGCACGCGCCCCGCACGATCAGCAGTCCACGTGGTATTCGCTCCTGCGATGTGAGGCCGGTTCGATCTGGAAGGTCGAGTGGCTGATGCTCACCTCGAAGTGTTCGGCGACGCATTGCTGCAGCAGGCGCAGCAGCTCGCTGGTGGAGTCCGAGGAGAACATTTCATCGGCCACCACCACGTGGGCAGTGAGCACCGGAAGGTTCGAGGCGATCTGGCTGGCGTGCAGGTCATGCACCGCCAACACCCCGGGCAGCTTCTCCAGGTGCTGGCGCACGTCATACAGGTCCAGGCCCCGGGGGGTGGATTCGAGCAGGATGTGGGTGGTCTCCCCCAGCAGCTTCAGTGCGCGGGGCACAATCAGCGCGGCAATGAACAGTGCGGCCAGCGAGTCGGCGGTGGCCCAGCCGGTCAGCCAGATGACCACTGCGGCCACAATGACCGCCACCGAACCCAGCGCGTCGTTCAGCACTTCCAGGAACGCGGCGCGCATGTTCAGATTGTCCTGCCGCCCGGCGAAGATGATCCACATGGAAACCAGGTTGCCCAGCAAGCCAATTACGCCAAAGACCAGCAGGCCGGTGGACTGGATCTCGGCCGGTTCAAAGATGCGGCGCACCGCGTCAATGGCCGCATAGATGCCCACCGCCAGCAGCAGCGCCGCCTGCAGCGTCGCGGAGAGCACCTCGGCACGTCGGAAACCCCAGGTGCGCTGGTCGGTGGATTTGCGCATCACCAGGTTGGCGGCGGTCAGCGCCATCAGCAGCCCCAGCGTGTCGGTGAGCATGTGGGCGGCGTCCACCAGCAGCGCCAGCGAGTTGGTCAGCAGCGCCCCGACGACCTCGGCGATCAGGATCGTGGCGGTGATGCCAAACGCCCAGGCCAGGCGTTTGCGGTTCATCTCGGCCAGGCCGTGGTCATGGGAGTGGTCATGGGACACTGTGCAGCGCCTCCTGGGTGGAATTCGGGCCTTCGTGTTCGTCGAGCCAGTGGTGTTCGCCCTGCTGGGCGCGCACCAACGGTCCTGCGTGTTTCAGCAGGGTCTGCAGCCCCGCCTCGTCGTTCAGCGAGTAGAGGCTGGAACGCCCCACCGAACGGGCCTTGACCAGGTTGCCTTCGCGCAGGCACGCCAAATGGGCGCTCACGGTGCTTTGGGCCAGGCCCAGGTGCTCGGTCAGCTCCTTGACCTTGTGCTCCCCGGTCTTCAGGTGTTCCAGGATCATCAGCCGCATCGGGTCGGCCAGGCAGTGGAAGAGGGCCGCGGTGCGTCGGCGGGTCACCGCACCCGCATCTTCATCGGTCACTGACTCTATTATCGCCATATAACGATGATAGCAGGAACGGACGCGAGGGCCAGCGGTCCCGGCGGCGATGGCAGGATGGTGGCATGGGAGATTTAATCATCGGGGCCGACGGGCTGGCGCGGCCCCCGTGGGCAGCCAGCAGCGAGCTGCTGCGTGAGTACTACGACACCGAATGGGGCATGCCCATCACCGATGAGCGCGGCCTGTTTGAGCGCCTGAGCCTGGAGGCCTTCCAGTCCGGCCTGTCGTGGGCGATCATCCTGAAGAAGCGGGAGGACTTCCGCCGGGCATTCGCCGGCTTTGACCCCGACGCGGTCGCGGCCTTCGGCCAATCGCAGATTGACCAGCTGCTGCAGGACGCGGGGATCGTGCGCAACCGGCGCAAGATTGAGGCCACCATCAGCAACGCGCGGGCCACCATCGCCCTGCGCGCCGCCGGCGGATTATCGGAGCTGATTTGGTCGCACCGCCCGCAGCACCCCCCGCAGCCGGCCACCCTGGCCCAGATTCCCACGCAGAGCCCCGAATCGGTGGCGCTGTCCAAGGCGCTGAAACGGGCCGGCTTCAGGTTCGTGGGACCCACCACCATGTTCGCGCTAATGGAGGCCATCGGCATGGTGGACACCCACCTGCTGGGTTCGCACCGCCGCGGCAGTTCGGGAATCTGGCGACAGTGACGCACCGGTTCCGCCTCACCTCCACCGGGGCGCTGGATGTGGCGCATCTGTTCCAGGTGCTGCAGGTGCATTCACTGCCCATTCAGGAAACCCTGGATCCGGCGCAGGGCACGATCACCCGGCTGTTGCACACGGCCACCGGCTGGCAGCTGACCGAGCTGCGGGTGGATGCCGGCGGCGTCGGGGTGACCACCGAGGCGCCGGCGAGCGCCGAAGCAGGGCTGCGGGACGCCGTGACCCATTGGCTAGGGCTGGCGCAAGACGGCACTGCGGGATTGCGCCGCCTGTCCAGGGATCCATTGCTCGGTGCCTGCGCCCGAAGGCATCCGCATCTGCGCCTGATCAGCTACCCGGATTTCTTTGAGGCCCTGGTGACCACGGTGCTGGGTCAACAGATTTCCACCCGCGCCGCACGCACGCTGGCGCTGCGGCTTGTCACGGCACTGGGGGTCGAGCACGCGAGCGGGTTCCACGCCTTTCCAGAGGCCGCGAGGGTCGCCGGAACATCGGTTCCCGATTTGGTGTCCATCATCAGGTGCCCCGCCTCCCGGGCGGCAACCTTGCAACGGGTGGCCCAGTGGTACCTGGATTTCGGCCCGTCGATGAAGGCCCCGGTCCCGCAGCTGCGCCAGAGTCTACTGGCCCTGAAGGGAGTCGGCCCGTGGACCGTGGATTATGTGGCATTGCGCGGGCTGCGCGACCCGCGCGTCTTCTTGGCTTCGGATCTGGTGGTGCGCCGCGCCCTGCAGCTGCTGGGCTGGGAGCAGAAGGCGTCCCTGCTGGATTGGGAAAAGGACAACGCGCTGGCGACCGTGCTGCTCTGGAAGGTCGCGGGCGAACTTGGCGCTCCGCCAGGCGCAGGCGCGCTACCGATGTGAGGACGGCCCTGGCTCACCCAGGCAAATCTCACGCAGCCAAAACCCGGACTTAAAACAGAAGAAGCGCATCAAGGCGTGCATGCTTGATGCGCTTCATTCTGCGACTCGGCTGACTGAGCAGGTCAGCCGTTCCCTTTCCCTTTTACTTCAAGCCGGCCAGGCCGACCACCGCCGGGGATTGAGCAAGTCCCGTGACGGCTCTTGGTCGACTCGCATCGACCAAAGTCAGCGCCTCCCCCGACCACACACGGGGAAGGCTCTGCACTAAGCATACGACACCCCACCACAATAACGTCAAGTGCATCTGGCTTAATTTTTCAAAGTTATTCTTAGGTGTGTCTAATCTAAGAAAAAGTGGCCCGGAGCGGGTGTCGCTCCGAGCCACTGCGGGGCCAGGCCCCTAGAACCTTCCGCCGCTGGCGCTATTTTGCCGGCGCTGGCTCCTCGTCAAAGATCTGGCCGATGGCGCTACGCTTTTCGGCCTGGAATTCATCCTCCACCCGGCCGTAGGCCCAGTACGCGGACAGGGACATCTCCTGGCGCTGCACTTCGCGCTCCCCATGGAAGTACATGCGCAGTTTTTTCATGACCTCACGCTCGCCGTGGCAGAAGATCTGCACCTTGCCCTCGGGCCAGGGCACCTGGCGGACCGCCTGCTCAAGGATGGTGGTCTGCGGGGAGAACGGCGCATTGCGGTGCAGCCAGGTGATCTCGATGCCCTTCGGCGCCTGGAACTGCACTTCGTCCTTGGCATCGTTGACCTCGATGATCACCCGCCCGACCATGTCCTCATCCATGGCCTCCAGCGCGCAGGCGATGGCCGGGATCGCGGTTTCGTCCCCGACCAGGAACTGGAAGTCGTACTCCGCGCTGGGCGCATAGCGTCCGCCGGGACCGCTGAAGCAGATCTTGTCACCGACCTGCGCGTCGCGTGCCCACGGCCCGGCCAGCCCCTCGTCCCCGTGGACCACAAAGTCGATGTCCAGCGTCTGGGCCTCGGTGTCCACGTTGCGCACAGTGTAGGTGCGGCGCACCGGCAGGTCCTGGGCCGGGAGAATGGCCCGCAGCTCATCGAGGTTGTAGGGCGGCTGCAGCCCCAGCTCGGGCTTGGCGAAGAGGATCTTCACATAGCGGTCGGTGGCCTCCTTGTCCTGATAGTCGGAAAACCCCGGACCGCCGAAGGTCAGGCGCACCAGGTGCGCGGAGATCTGCTGGCGAGCCATCACTTCGAGCACTACCTGCGGACGCACCGGACGACGACCATCACTCTTGGCCACAAAAACACCCCTTGAACTAATAGGTTAGATATAGCTAGCCTAATTCATTTTTGGGGCCAACGGCACCTAGCGCCCAAAGACCGGCCGCCCCTGGAAGGGTGCCAGCCCGGCGCGTTCGGCCTCACTCAGGCGCTGCACCCGCGAGCTGGCGGTGTCAAAGAAGGCCAACGTGGTGGTGGCCCGCACACACAGAGTGTCCTCCACGGGGTCCCGGAATTCATAGCAGATATCGAAGCTGGCCGGCTTCACGCTGGCGATCCACAGGTCCACGTTGACCGGGACGTTGCGGTATTCCAGCGGCCTGGAGTACCGCACGCGGTGTTCGACCACCAGGATCTGGACCCCGGCCGGGACGGCGGAGAAGATATCCACCTTCGGACGCATCCCCGGAGCGCCGGTGCCCCCGGGCACGCCAAAGCCGGCGATGCGCGCCTCCTCCATGAGCCTGATCAGGTTCACGTTGTTCACGTGCCCGTACGCATCCATGTCGCCCCAGCGCATGGGGACCTCGACGCGCAATACGGTTCCGGCTTCCATCGCTTTATCCCTTTCCGTCATCGGCCTGGCTCCCGGACTCGGGCGCGGCTGCGGCGCCACGCTTTTCACCTTCCAGCAGGCCCAGTTGCTGCAGCCGCAACGCGATGCGCGATCCGTCGGCCTCGTAGACCCAGTCCGTATCCGGGGTGGACATTTGCAGCTCGTGGGAGCGACCGCCGGCCAACACCGCCTCGGATGGGGTGAGCTGGCGGATGACAATGGCACGCACGTGCTGCGGATAGCGCCGAGCGAACTCGGCGTAGGTGCTCGGGTCATGCTGCCCGTCGTCACCGATCAACACCCAGCGGATGTTGGGGAACTCGTGGGCCAGGCGGCGCAGCTGGTCGACCTTGTGCTGGACCCCGCTGCGGAACCAGGCGCTGGGAGTGGGTCCCCAGTCGGTGAGCAGCATGGGCCCCCGGGGATAGAGGTTGCGGCTCAGGAACCGGTTCAGGGTCTGCGCGACATTCCAGGCGCCGGTGGAAAGATAGATGGTCGGGGTGTTGGGGCGCGATGTGACCAGCCGCTCCATCATGACCGCCATGCCGGGGGTGGGCACCCGGGCATGTTCGGAGAGCACAAAGGAGTTCCAGGCCGCCAGCAGCGGCCGAGGCAGCGCGGTGACCACAACGGTGTCGTCCACATCGCAGATCACCCCGGTGCGCTGGTTTTCGTCAATGACCAGCACCTCGGTGCTGGCTCCTTCCCCCTGGGCCACACTGACATCCACCCGGTGCCACCCGGGGGCCAGGTCGACGCTGAGCTTGGCGTCAATCACCCCGCCGCGGTCGGCGTGGACCTTGAAGTCCTGGCCGGCCACGTGGACCATGACCTCGGCGTAAGGCAGGATCGGGGAAATGAAGTTTCGAAAGCCGCGAATCCCGTCCTCGATCATCTGGGCCTTGTGTCGCCCGTTTTCGAAGAATCCCGGACGCGCCAGGGCGACCCGGGCGAAGACGCGCACCCAGCCCCCGTCGCCGCTGCTGTATCCATAACCCAGATACGGCATAATGATGGGACGCAGCCCCCGGCCCTGAGCCCGACGGGCGCGCCAGCGGTGAAAGCCGTCTTCCAGGCGTGCGGCAATATGGCGCGCGGTGCCGTCAGTTGCAGCATGAGTCATGCGACCAGTCTTTCACGACTGGCCCGGACTGCGGGTGTCGCCAGAAATTTGTGCCCGAATGCACTGGACTTTTTCTACAGGACGTAGAAAACTGAGGGTATGAGATTTGAACACGACAATGACGATCCGGTCCTTAAACTGACCGAGGAACAGTGCTGGGAATTGCTGGCCCATAGCGCCCACGGACGTGTTGCCACCGCCGCGGCGGGCATCATCGACATCGTTCCCGTGAATTTTGCCGTGCACAAGGGCTATATTTTCATCCGTACCGCTCCGGGCAACAAGCTCGCGGCAATGACCGTGAACTCCTCCATCGCCTTCGAGGCCGACGGGGTGCTCTCCGACGAAGCCTGGAGCGTCGTGGTGCACGGCACCGCGGCTGTGCTGGAAAGCGAGGAGGAGATCCGCGAGGCCCGCGAGTCGGGCGTCACCCCGTGGATCCCCACCCTGAAGGACGCCTGGGTCCGGGTCAAGGTCGAGCGGATCTCCGGACGCCACTTCATCCTCGGCGCCCAACCCGAGGTTACCGACGAGGCCTGATTCCCGCTTCACCCGCCCTGCCCCGCGCCGGGCGCCACCACGCCAGGGGACCGCGAATTCTCGCGGTCCCCTGGCGTTTTCCCATCGGCGGTGCCCGACGCTAGGAGTAGTCGTAGAACCCGGCGCCGCTCTTGCGTCCCAGGCGGCCTTCGGCGACCTTCTCGGCTATCAGCGGGTGCGGCTTGTCGGCGGCGTCGCCGGTCTCGGCGTAGGTGGCCTGGGCGATGAAGTCGATGACGTCGATGCCCACCAGGTCCATCAGTTCAAAGGGACCCATCGGATGTCCCAGCGCGGTCTTGGCCGTGGTGTCGATGTCCTGGAAACTGGCGACCCCGTTGGCGGCCAGTTCCAGCGCCTCGCGCTGCAGCGCGCCCATCATGCGGTTGGCGACAAACCCGGGGACCTCCTTCTGCACCAGCACCGGGTCCTTGCCCATGGCGCGCGCCACCTGCATCACGGCCTCCACGGTGGCGTCACTGGTGTGTTCGTTGCGCACCACCTCGACGCACTTCATGACCAGGGCCGGGTTGAAGAAGTGCATGTTGCACACCAAGTCCGGGCGCCCGGAAGCCTGCGCCACATGCGAGGAGGCCAAGGTGGAGGAGTTGGTGGCCAGGATCGCGTGTGCCGGGGTGCTGCGGCCCAGCTGCTCAAAGAGCGCCTTCTTGACCTCCAGCTTCTCCACGGCCGCCTCGATCACCAGATCCGCGTTGCCGGCCGCCGCGTCCAGGTCGGTGCTGCGTTCCAGCCGGGCGAGGGCCGCGTCGGCATCGGCCTGGGTCAGCTTGCCCTTGGCCACCCGGCCCGCGGCCCACTTATCCAGTTCCCGCCCCGCGGCCTTTAGCGCCTCGCCGGAGATGTCGTTCAGGGTGGTGTTGTAGCCGGCCAGGGCCGCGCTCATGGCGATCTGGCGCCCCATGGTGCCCGCCCCGATGACCAGGATCCGCTGTATCTGCATCGTTGTCCTTCCGATTCCCGTGCCGGTGCTAGCCGCGCAGGTAGGTGGTGGTGGTGTGCGTATAGAATTCGCGGGCCGCAGCCCCTTGTTCCTTCGGCCCGTATCCGGAGGCCTTGGCCCCACCGAAGGGTACGTGCGGGTCGGCCCCGGCCGATTCGGAATTCACATGCAGAATACCCACATCAAGCTGCTGTTGCGCGCGAATCGCCGTGGCCAGGTTGGTGGTGAACAGCGCCAGGCTCAGCCCGAACTCACTGTCCTGGGCGGCGGCGAAGGCCTGCTCGGCGCCGGCGACCTGGATGACCGAGAGGATGGGGGCAAAGAATTCCTCACGCCATCCCGCGTTCTCACGCCCCTGCGGCCCCTCGGGCAGCTGCAGGATGATGGGCGGCATGAACCCGGCCTCCTGCGGGGCGGCGCCCCGATAGCGGATGCTGGCGCCCTGCTCCAGGGCACGTTCCAGCCCCTGCTGGGCCGCATCGCGGGCCCGGGCATCCACCAGTGGACCCATGTGCACCGCCGCATCCAGAGGATCCCCGGTTACCCAGTCATCGAGCCGGGCGGTGAGCCGGCCCAAGAAGTCCTCGGCGATGTCCGCGTCCAGGATCAGCCGTGAGGTGGCGGTGCATTTTTGGCCGGTGGAGCGAAACGCGCCAAACAGCACCTGCTCCACGGCCAGATCCAGGTCCGCGTCGGCCAGCACCACCGAGGCGTTCTTGCCGCCCATCTCGGCCTGCACCGGGACCCCGCGCGCCGCGCCGGCGGCGCACAGCTGGCGTCCGACCCCGGTGGAGCCGGTGAAGGACAGTCCGGCCAACCGCGGGTGGTCCATGATGGCATCGCCCAGTGGGCCCGGGCCGATGACCAGGTTCAGCACCCCGGCGGGCAGGCCGGCGGCCTGAAGGGCCTCGACCAGCCGCATTGCCAGCAGCGGCACCAGGCTGGCGGGCTTGAACACCACGGTGTTGCCGAAGATCAGCGCCGGGGCGATCTTCCAGGCCGGAATAGCGATCGGGAAGTTGAACGGGGTGATGACCCCCACCACACCCAGCGGCTTGTGGGTCACCAGGATTTGTTCCCCGGCCCGTGGCGACTGGAACACCGTGCCGGCATCGCGTTCGGCCTGCCCGGCATAGTAGTCAAGGATCTGCGCGGCCCGTCGGACTTCACCGATCCCCTCCGCCAGCGTCTTGCCTTCCTCCCTGGACAGCTCGGCGCCCAGCTGTTCGGCGCGCTCACGCAGCCAGGCTGCGGCCCGCTGCAGGTAGCCGGCCCGGGTGGCCATGGGGGTTGCCGCCCAGTCGGCGGACGCCGCGTGCGCCGCGTCCAGGGCCTGCCCGACCTGTGCGACGGTGGCCGCCGCCCCCTGGGCGAGGGTTCGTTCGGGGGTGGCCGCAGCACTGGAGCTGACCTGCTGCCCCTGGCCGGGAACCCACTGGCCATTGAGGAATTGACGCAGCTCGACCACGGTGTTCTGTTCCTTCATATGCCTGACTTTCTAGATGCTGCCCGCTGGAGGAGGCGGTGCTGGTGACGGTTCGTGTTTGGGACGCCGCGCCGGGGCGGCTGCTTGCCGGCCCCGACGCAATGCCGGTCCTAGCGGAAGGCCGGCACCCCGGTGAGCTTGTTGCCCAGGATCAGGGTGTGC
This sequence comes from Glutamicibacter sp. BSL13, assembly GCF_052928425.1. Taxonomy (NCBI): domain Bacteria; kingdom Bacillati; phylum Actinomycetota; class Actinomycetes; order Micrococcales; family Micrococcaceae; genus Glutamicibacter; species Glutamicibacter sp. BSL13. The sequence goes on along the minus strand of NZ_JAVGCZ010000007.1, from coordinate 6,075 downwards.
ACCTCATCGGTGCCCTCGTAGGTGCGCACCGATTCCAGGTTGTTGGCGTGGCGCAGCGGCGAGTAGTCCATGGTGATGCCGTTGCCGCCCAGGATGGTGCGCGCCTCCCGACAGATTTCAATGGCCTCGCGGCAGTTGTTCAGCTTGCCCACCGAGATCTGGTGCAGGTCCAGGGTTCCGGCGTCCTTCATCCGGCCAATGTGCAGGGCCAGCAGGAAACCCTTGTTGATTTCCAGGGCCATGTCCACCAGCTTCTGCTGGGTCATCTGGTAGCCGGCCAGCGGCTTATCGAACTGCATGCGGGTCTGCGAGTAGGCCAGGGCATCCTCGAACGCGTCCCGGGCGGCGCCCATGGAGCCCCAGATGATGCCGTAGCGGGCCTCGTTCAGGCAGGAGAACGGCCCCTTGAGCCCGGTGACGTGCGGCAGCACCGCATCGGCAGGCAGGCGCACGTCGCTCAGCTCGATTTCGCACTGGATCGAGGCGCGCATCGATAGCTTCGGCTCGATCGGGGTGGCCGAGTACCCGGGAGTGTCGGTGGGAACCACGAAACCGCGGATCCCCTCATCGGTCTGCGCCCAGATGACGGCGACCTTGGCCACGTTGGCCAGCCCGATCCAGCGCTTGGTTCCGTTCAGCACCCAGTCCTGCCCGTCACGGCGGGCGAAGGTGGTCATGCTGGAGGGATCCGAGCCTGCGGTGGGCTCGGTCAGCCCGAAGCAGCCGATGGCCTCGCCGGCGGCCATCTGCGGCAGCCACTGCTGCTTCTGCTCCTCGGAGCCGTGCTTGTAGATGGCGCTCATGGCCAGGGAGCCCTGCACGGAGACGAAGGTGCGCAGCCCCGAGTCCCCGGCCTCCAGTTCGGCACCGGCCAGCCCGTATTCCACGGCGCTGCGCCCGGCGCAGCCGTAGCCTTCCAGGTGCATGCCCAGCAGGCCGAGCTTGGCCATTTCCGGCACGATTTCCAGCGGGAAGACGGCCTTCTCGTACCAGGTGGCGATGTTCGGCTTGATGTTCTCGGCGACGAACTGGCGCACCTGCTGGCGCAGCGCGAGCTCCTCGGAGCTGAGCAGCGCATCGAAGTTGATCAGGTCCGAAGGGTCCAGGGCGGTGCCGGTGGTGGTCGTGGTCATGGTGTGCTCCTTGAAACGGAAGAGGGGTTGGGTGGGTAGTGGCCCGGCCGGTGAGGGCGCCCGGCCTGGGTTGGTGGCGCTAGCTGCCGGTGGGGTTCAGCAGCAGCTGCTGGTGCTGGCCGTGGGCCGGGGGCACGCTGTGATACTGGGCGCCGGTGCGGGAGAGCCCGATGGGACTGGCGATCTGCCGGGTTTCCTGCGCGGTGTGCCGGTCGCGGATCAGGGCGGTGGGTTCCAGCCCGAGGTCGCGGGCGAAGTCTATGGCCTCGGCGATCGAGTTCACCTTGCCCGCCGGAACCCCGGCCCCCATCAACGCTTCGGCCCAGTACGCCGCCGGACGGGTGACGGTGGCATTCTCGATTAATTCCTTGAGCTCTTCGCGGTGCGCCACCCGGGAGCTGTTCTCGGCAAAGCGCGGGTCCTGCCCCAGTGCCTCGAGTCCCAGTTCGCGCAGCAGGGCCGCGAACTGGCGGTCATTGCCCACGGCGATGGCCACCACCCCGTCGGCGGTGCGGAAGGTTTCGTAGGGTGCGATGCTGGGGTGGGCGTTACCCATCCGGGCCGGGGACCGCCCGGTGGCCAGCGTGCTGCTGGATTGGTTGGTCAGCCCGGACAGCAGGGAACCCATCAGGGTGATGTTCACCTGCTGACCCTGCCCGCTGGCGTCCCGCTCGCGCAGTGCCAGCAGGATTCCGGTGGTGGCGTTCTGGGCGGCCAGCACGTCCACCAGCGCGACCCCGACCTTCGAGGGGGTGCCCTGCGGCTCACCGGTGATGCTCATCAGCCCGCCCACGGCCTGCACCAGCAGGTCGAAGCCGGGGAGCGCAGCCCCCTGCTTGTCGCCGAATCCGGAGATGGAGCAGTACACGAGACGGGGGTTGAGTTCGGCGAGGCTGTGGTAGTCCAGGCCGAATTTGGCCAGGACCCCGGGCCGGAAGTTTTCCACCAGCACATCCGCGTCGCGGATCAGCTCCAGCAGGGCCTGCAGTTGGGCCGGATCCGCAAAGTCGGCGACTACTGCCTGCTTATTGCGGTTGACCGCCGAATAGTAGGTGCTGACCCCGGCGTCGGTGACCGGCGGCTTCCAGCTGCGGGTTTCGTCGCCTGCCGGGCTTTCGACCTTGATCACCTCGGCACCGAAGTCGGCCAGCGTCATGGTGCACAAGGGCCCGGCCAGGATCCGGGAGAGGTCAACGACCTTGATTCCCTGCAGTGGTTGGGTCATCGGCTAGACCACCTTTTCATCATCCAACATCGTTGTTACATGTTGCATGCAACTCTAGATCAGGTGGTCGTCGGCGACAAGGGGTGGAGCCAAAGTTACTGCGGTTTGGGGCAGTTCTCCGGCAGGAGCATCAGCTGATCCAGGCGTTCAATGAACTTCTGGGCATCCAGGCCGGGGGTGCGGGCACAGACCGAGCGGATCAGCAGCTGGGCGGTGCGCATGACGTGGTTGCGCATCGCGGTGGCCGCCGCCGCCGGGTCACGCTGGGTGATGGCCTCGATGAGTTCATCCCGGTCCCCCGCCAGCTCCTGGCTGGTGCGGGCCTGGGGGATGGTGGTTTGCCCGTGGGCCAGCACCAGGTTGCGCAGCTCGCTGATGATCGCATCCAGCTTGGCGTTTCCGGCCAATCCCAACAGGTAGAGGTGGAACTGCTTGTCGGCTTCCAGGGTGGCCCGCCCGTCCCCCGTTTCGCCGATCTGCAGCATCCGCTGGTGCAGCTCGGTGAGGGTGCGGATATCGCCGTCGCTGGCGTTGAGCACCCCGCGCGCCGCGGCCTGCGGTTCCACGGCCAGGCGCACCTGGAAGACCTCGACGATATCATCCAGGGAGATCTGGTTGACCCGTACCCCGCGGTTCTTGGCCACGGTGACGATGCCTTCCTTCTCCAGCAGCTGCAGGGCCTCGCGAACCGGGGTGCGCGAAACGCCGAGCTTCTCGGCGATGGCGATCGCCGAGTAGTGCTCCTCCGGCTTCATCTCTCCGGAGACGATGGCGGCACGGATCATGGTGGTCACCTGTTCGGTCAACGACACCTTGGGCACGATCGGTTGCATGCTACTCATGGCCAGAAGCTTATCTTGCTTCGCCCGAGCCGGGTCGGCGCATCGGCCGGTTCCATCCCGCGCGCCCGGCTCCCCGGCCCGCGCAACAAGGTGCAGCGCATCGGGGCGCTAGGCTGGAGGCGTGGAATCCCAGGCATCAAGGCACCGCGCTCCGCGTCCCGCGACCATCCAGGCAACCGACCCCCGACAGCCGCCGACGGCCCCGGCATGCACGCAACGGCAGCAGCTGGCCGAACGGCTGCGCGGTGATGCCCTGGAAGCCGGGCGCCAGGCCGCCGGGCTGCTGCGGGAGAACTTCCGCACCGGAATCGGGGCCGAGCACAAGACGAACACCCACGACCTGGTCACCGAACTGGACCGGCGCAGCCAACTGCTGCTCACCCGTGAGCTGCTCTCCCGCTGCCCCGACTCCTGGGTGCTGGGCGAGGAAACGGTGGAGGATCTGCCCACCGGCGATCCCTCGGGGTCCATCCAGTGGATCGTGGACCCGCTGGATGGAACCAGCAATTTCGTGCACGGCATCGCATTCTTCTGCGTCTCCATTGCCGCGGCCATCGACGATGAGCTGGTGGCGGCGGTGGTGATCGACCCGGTCACCGGCGATGAGTTCAGCGCCAACCTCCAGGGCGCGTTCCTGAACGGGCAGCCGCTGCGGCCGCGGCCGCGCCCCGGCCAGCAGCACGCCAACCTGATGACCGACTACCCATCGGCCGAGGCGATCGCGGCCGACGGGAGGATTGCCCTGGACCTCTTTGGCCAGTGGGTCCTGGACTTCGCGACCGTGCGGCGCAAGGTTTCCGCGGCGATGGCCCTGGCACACGTGGCGGCCGGTTGGGCCGACGCCACCATTGGCTTTGACACCAAGGCCTGGGATGTGGCTGCCGGGGCCCACCTGGTGCGCATGAGCGGGGGCAGCTACCGGGGCCTGCATCACGGCGGCGAGCCGGGCCCGGACCACCTGGCCCCGGGGTTCATCGCCCAGGGGCCAGGCGCCGACTACCCCAGCCTGCGCACCGCCGCCCAGCGCATTGCCGAGCACCGGTCCGCCGCCGCACGCCACGGCCGCTAGCACCCTTGCCCGACCCCACCTACCCGGTGCAGGGGATCGGGCAGAACCCCAGTTGCCGGTAGAGGTTCCAGGCCGCAGCCGAGGTGCCCTCCCCCACCCGCAGACTCAGCGTGCGGTGCCCGCTGCGGGCGCAGCCCGCCAGTGCCCCCAGCACCAGGGCGCGGCCCAGCCCCCGTCCCCGCTCAGCGGGGGCCACGAAGAGGTCGATGATAAATGGACCGGGAAGTCCGGGATCCCAGATGGATCGCTGGACCACAAAGACGGCACCGACCGCCCGTGCACCGAGTACGGCAGCGCTGGAGCATTCGGGCAGCAACCGCCCGTAGTGGTTGGCGAAGGTCTGTTCCATTTCCCGTGTGGCGTCGTGCAGCGTTGCTGCGGCCACCTCGGGCGGGTACGCGGCCAGGTAGGCGGCCGCCAAGTCCGCGGCGTGACGGGGATGGATCGGCTGGATCCGCGCATCTTCGGTGGCGGGCAGTTCAAGGCCCGCCTGGGTGGGATCGATCTTGAGAAGGTCTGAGGGCACGGCTGTTCCGTTCGTGGGTCTTCCATGGATCTGCGGGTAGCTCAGGAACGGATCATGGACCCGAGCCTAGCAGCTGTTCCCGGCCGTGCGGGGCCAGGATCAGCCGGCGCTTCGGCACGGGTGGCCCCACCGTCCTGCTGCCGCCAAACACGAAGGGGGGCCTGCCCACGGCAGGCCCCCCTTGGTGTTCATTGCTGGTGCCCGGTGCTGTGCGGCACGCCGGAATGGCTTACGCTTCCAGGTGCGTGGGGGCAAACATCTTCAGCAGAGTCTGCACCACCACGACGTTTGGCCCCTCGGCGGCGAAGGACTCGCGCAGCGCCTGCCCGACCTCCTCCACCGGGACCTGGCGGGCCGGAATCCCGAAGGACTCGGCCAGGGCCACGAAGTCGGGGCGCGCCAGCTCGGTGGCGGTGGCCTTGCCGAAGGCCCCTTCCATGTATTCGCGCAGGATGCCGTAGCCGCCGTCATCCACGATCAGCCAGGTGACCGGGACGTTGTGCTGCTTGGCGGTGGCCAGTTCGGCGATCGAGTACATGGCCGATCCGTCACCGGAGACGGCCAGCACCCGCGCCTCGGCGTGGCCCAGCCCCTGGGTTTCCAGCCCGACGGCACCGCCGATGGCCGCGGGGTAGCCAAAGCCCAGTCCCCCGGCCCCCTGCGCCGAATGGAACTGGCCCTGGCGGGCGTCCCAGCAGCTCCAGCCCCAGTAGGCGGCGATGGTCATGTCCCAGTAGGTCTGCATCCGCTCCGGCACGGCCTGGCGGATGTCGGCCATGAACCGGCGTTCCTTGTCCAGGTCCTGCGAATCCAGGCGCCGCTGCACCTTTTCCAGGGTCTGGGCCACCAGCTGCTGCGGGCTCTGGCCGTGCCAGTCCACGCGGGCCTGGTGCCCGGTGCGCCGCAGTTCCTCGGCCAGGAACTCCAGCGCGGCCTTCGCATCGGCGCGCAGCCCCAGGGCCGGGGTGTTGGATTCCAGCACCCGCGGTTCGGCGTCAATCTGGATCATCCGCCCGCGCGGGGTCAGGGTGAAGTAGTTGCTGGTCACCTCGCCCAGCGAGGAGCCGACCACGATCAGCACGTCCGCGTCCTCCAGGACCTCGGTGACGTAGCGGTCCTCCACCCAGGACTGCAGGGAGAGTTCGTGGTCCCACCCGAACGCGCCGTTGCCGCCGGGGGTGCTCAGCACCGGGGCCTGCAGCGTTTCGGCGACCTGCGCCAGCGCCTGCTGCGCGCCGGAGCGGCGCACGCCGCCCCCGGCCACGATCACCGGGCGCCGG